>JAOUPQ010000142.1 GCA_029879765.1 Nitrospinota bacterium
GATTATATTCATAGTTGTCCGGGGCTATCTGGCCTTCACCCCCTCCTGCAACAGGGACATCAAACAGTTCATCCCCACCTGGAAAAACATCGTGGGCGCATACAGGCTGGCCGTGTACTTTCTCACATGGCGTGGCCCCCACGCCGAATACCGGTTCGTCAACCCCTTAGGCGGCGTGGGGGTGTTCATGATGGTGGTGTGCATGATCATCCAGGTGGTCACGGGGTTTTTGATGTATCTTCCCGGCGCGGACGTGACCACATGGTGGTGGGCCATGGGGTCGTGGCTCGATTCCCTGCTGGGAGGCCAACAGACCATCCGACTGATTCATCATTTGACCATGTACGCTCTCACATTTTTCGTGATCATCCATGTGTACATGCAGATCGTAAAATCCACGTTGTTCACGGAAGCGGATATCGCTTCCATAATTTCCGGATACAAGATATTCCCCATCTCCCACATCGGCCATTTCGGCGATATCTATGGAATGCATATTGACGAGAAACCACCCAGCGAGGAGAAGATGCGCAAGGAGTCTACACCGATGATAGAGGCGGTGGAGAAAGGATAGAACTTAAAATGCCGGTGAAACATTCAAGGCCATGGCAGTGCGACCCAGCAGGAAAACATAGGCGCTGGGGAGCAGGGCTTTTTGGCCCCGGATGGCGCCGGACATAGGAGGACGGCATGTGTAAATCTTTTGGGCAGGCCACCGGATTGGGCCCGGACACCGATCGCCTGTCAATCCTGGACTCGTTGGACCGCCGGGAGTTCATGGGCTTTTGCCTGAAAGTGGCGGCGGTGCTGGGGCTGAGCGCAAGCTATGCCCCGAAAATAGCCGAGGCCATTGAAGCGGGCGCCAGAAAACCGTCGGTGATATGGCTCCATCTTGCCGAATGCACAGGCGACTCCGAGGCTTTCATCCGCAGCACCTACCCTTCCACCGAGGAGCTGATCCTCAACATCCTGTCGGTGGACTATCACGAGACCATAATGGCCGCTTCCGGGCATCAGGCGGAGTCCGCCCTGGAGCAGGCCATGAAAGAGAACAAGGGGAAATATATCGCCGTCTGCGAGGGCGCCATCCCCACCGCCACCCCCCCCGGGCCAGGGGGGAAACCTGGCGCTTTTCTGACCATCGGTGGAAGGACAGGGATTGATATCGCCCGCGAAGTGTGCGAGAACGCGTTCGCTGTCATGTGCGTGGGCACCTGTTCCTGCTTCGGTGGCGTCCAGGCGCAGCGGCCAAACCCCACCGGGGCCATGGGTGTGGAGGACGCCATCGGCGTGCCTACCCTCAAAATCCCGGGATGCCCCCACAACGTGGTCAACTCCGTGGCCACCATCGTCAACTTCCTGCTGCTGGGCTCCCTGCCGAAAACCGACAAACTGGGCCGCCCGCTGTTCGCTTTCGGCAAACGGATCCACGACCATTGCCCCCGCCGGGCCCATTTCGACGCGGGCCAGTTTGTGGAGAAGTTCGGCGACGAGGGCGCCAAAAACAACTGGTGTCTGTACAAGGTGGGGTGCAAGGGCCCGCAGACATACCACAACTGCTCGCTGGTGGAATATAACGACGGAACCAGCTGGCCCATCAAGGCCGGGCATGGTTGCATCGGATGCTCCGAGCCGCAGTTCTGGGACAACATGCAGCCATTCTATGAAAGGCTGCCCAACATAACGCTGCCGGGCGTGGAAGCCGGGGCGGACAAGGTGGGCTTTGCCCTGGTGGGCGCGGCGGCGGCGGGCGTGGCGGCCCACGCCGTGTGGAGCTTCGCCAACAGGAAAAAATTCGACCCGACCCTGGCTACGAAGGATGAAGACAAGGCGCCTGCCAAGGCTACATCCAAAACCGCCGAGGACGACGACATAACGGAATAACGATAAGGCTAGGAGATGACCATGGGCTCAAGACATGTAATCGATCCAATAACAAGGATCGAAGGGCACTTAAGAATCGAGATCGAAGTCGAAAACGGCTCGGTCAAGGACGCCTGGAGCTCCGGCACACTTTGGCGCGGCTTCGAGGTGTTCCTGAAGGGGCGAGACCCGCGAGACGCATGGATCATCACCCAGCGGGTCTGCGGCGTGTGCACGGAGGTGCATGCGCTGGCCTCGGTCAAATGCGTGGAGAACGCCGTGGGGGTCACCATCCCAGACAACGCCAGGATCATTCGCAACCTGGTCCACGGCGCCCAGTATATCCACGACCACCCAGTGCACTTCTATCACCTGCACGCGCTGGACTGGGTGGATGTGGTCTCCGCGCTGAAGGCGGACCCGAAAGCCACCAGCGCCCTGGCCAACAAGATCAACCCCAACTCGCCGGACAGCGGGCCCGGGGATTTCAAGGTTGTGCAGGACAAGCTGAAGAAGTTCGTGGAGGCGGGCCAGCTGGGGCCGTTCACCAACGGCTATTGGGGCCATTCGGCATACAAGCTGCCCCCGGAGGCCAACCTTATGGCGGTGGCGCACTACCTCAAGGCGCTGAAGCTGCAGTCGCGCATCGCCCAGCTCCACGCCATCTTCGGCGGGAAGAACCCGCATATCCAGACCTACGCCGTGGGCGGGGTCACTTGCGTGGGGGATCTGAACGCGGATCGTATCGGCGAGTTCAAGTATATCGTCAAGGAAGCGCGGGACTTTATCGACAACGTCTACATTCCGGACGTGATCGCCGTGGCGCCCTTCTATCTGGATTGGGCGGGGATCGGCGGTGGATTGAAAAACTACCTGTCCTATGGCATGTTCCCCGGCAAGGGGGGCAAGGAGCCGGACAACCTGTGGTTCCCCCGCGGGATCATCATGGATCGCGACCTGACCAAGGTCCATCCTGTGGACGCGGCCAGCATCACAGAAGACGTGACCCACTCCTGGTTCAAGTACGCCGGCGGCGCTCCCCTTAACCCCTCCGTGGGGGAGACCGACCCGTGGTACACCGGCGTGGAGACCGCCACTGACGGCAAGTACTCCTGGCTGAAGACCCCCAGGTATGACGGCCACGCCATGGAAGTGGGGCCGCTGGCCAGGATGCTGGTGAACTTCGTCTCCGGCCACAAGGAGACGGTGGATAATGTCAGCTTCCTGCTCAAGACCCTGGGGGTGGGGCCGGAGGTGCTTTTCTCCACACTGGGGCGCACCGCGGCGCGCGCCATAGAGACCAAGATCGTGGCGGACAAGATCGACAGCTGGCTGGATGAGCTGCTGGCCAACATCAAGAAGGGGGATCTGGACACCTTCACCGACTTCAAGATGCCGGACAAGGCCAGAGGCTTTGGCATGACCGAGGCGCCTCGGGGCGCTTTGGGCCACTGGATCGAGATCGAAGGAGGCAAGATCAAGAACTATCAGCTGGTGGTGCCCAGCACATGGAACGGATCCCCCCGGGATGGCAAGGGGCAGCGCTCCTCCTTCGAGGAGTCGCTCATCGGCACTCCGGTGGCGGACCCGGAGAGACCATTGGAGGTGCTGCGCACCATCCACTCCTTCGACCCATGCATCGCCTGCGCGGTGCATATCATAGACAAGGATCGGGACGAGATATACAAAGTTCGGGCGGTATAAGAGAAAAGGGAGACGGGAAATGGGAGTCGCATCGGGAATATCGGGCCAGAAGAAGGCGCTGGTTTATACCCGCAACTTCTCCAACCGCCTTATCCACTGGGTCACCTTCTTCGCGGTGATCGTGCTGATGGTCACCGGATACTATATCGGCTACCCCACCGCCATCTATGGCTATGGGGAGGCGTATGACGAGTTCACCATGGCCTACATCCGGTATTTCCACTTTCTCGGCGCCATGGTTCTGGATGTCACCCTTTTCATATGGTTCTACCTTGCGTTCTTTAGCATGTATCACAAATACTGGAAGGAGATGATTCCCACCGCCTCCACGGTTTTCGGGGCGATCCGTGTGGCCCGGTGCTACTTCACCTTCGAAAAGCCCCCCTTCTACCGCAGGTTCGACCCGCTGGATGGCCTTTTCTTTCTGCTGCTGATTTTCCTTATGGTTGTCCAGATGCTCACCGGATTCCACCTCTACGTCCAGGGCCTGGCGCCGGACTACTGGTGGGCCCAGGTCATCCACTTCGCCACAGACTGGCTGGTCCCCCTGCTGGGCGGCAGCCAGGGGGTGCGGCTGGTGCACCATATGATGGAGTGGGTGATGCTGGCGGGAGTGATCGTGCATGTGTATATGCAGGTGGCCAAGACCATCATGTGGCAGGATGGGCACATAGTCCAGATCGTGGGGGGCTATAAATACAGGGATGTGGATTGAGAGGCTTGCTTTCCTTCCCCTGGAGGGACGAGCGGCGCGTCACAATCCAGATATGCGGCAGCTTGCCTCCGCCTTCATCACTCCACAAACGAGGAATAGAGCCGATACCTCTCTCCTCCTGATTGCTTGGCCTGGTATAGGGCGCGATCCGCATTTTGCAGCAAGGTTTTCTCGTTCTGGGCGTCCAGGGGATAAATGGACACTCCCACACTGGGGGTGACCCGCAGATACCTCTTTTCATGGAAATAGGTTTCGGACAGCGCGTGCATGACTTTGGCTGCGGCCTTCATCGCTTCCGACGGATTATTGATATCCTCCAGCAGGATTGTGAATTCATCCCCGCCGAACCGGGACACGGTGTCCACCTCCCGCAGGGCGCCCACCAGCCGCATCCCCACCGCCTTCAATAGCATATCCCCGGTGTCGTGGCCGTAGTTGTCGTTGATCTCCTTAAAGTAATCCATATCCAGAAACATGATGGCCACCATGGATTTGTTCCGGTTTGCCCGGTCGATGGCCTTTTTCACCCGGTCGAGAAACAGCAGCCTGTTCGGCAACCCGGTCAGCGGATCGTGGTAGGCCTGATATTTAATCTCCTCCTCCTTGCGCTTGATATCTGTAATGTCATAAAAAACCGCGGCGTAGTGGGAATTTGCTCCCCCAAAATCCTTTATGGCGGTTATGGTGATCCTTTCCGGAAAGATCTCTCCGTTTTTCCGCCGGTTCCAAAGCTCCCCGCTCCACTCCCCATGTTCTAGGATCGTGTCCCACATTTGTTTGTAAAAGGCGCTGTCATGCCTGCCCGATTTCATAAAGCCGGACCTTTTACCCAGAGTCTCGTCCATTTCATATCCTGTTATCCTTGTAAACGCAGGATTGGTATACTGGATGATTCCATCCCTGTCGGTGACCATCACCCCTTCCTTCATGCTCTCGAACACACCTGCGGCGATGCGGGCCTTTCGCCTCGCCAGCTTATCCTCGGTGATATCCACCGCATAGACGAAAACAGACTCGCCGTCATTCACAGGATTGGCCAGAATGGAAAATACTTTTATTCCAATCTCATATTCGAACGCAGTGGAACTATTCAAGGCTGAGCATTGCCGGATAATGTCCAGACATTTATCGGAAAGAAATTCCCCCATGCGGCATCCGAGCAGATCAAGAAAAGGTCCACTGGCGGGGTTGGCGTACAGGATGTATCCATCCTTGCGCGCATGGAGCACCGGATTGGGATTTTCCCTGGGGAAGAGGGAGAGCTTTTCCGCCTCGTTCTCCCACTTTTTGCTGGATAGAATAAGCGCGGTGGTCAGCCATATGACAAACAGCGCCAGGAAACGGTTCACCAGCACTACCCACGGAATGCCACCCGGGGGCGAATAAAAATATCCCAGTATGGTTAGGATTGAACATATGGACGCGATGATGAAGACAAATCGTCGGCCCGGAACCCAGAAGGAGATCAGTATCGGCGCCAGATATGGCACACCAGCGGCCACCCCGAGGGGCAGGTTTATATCCAACAGAAAGATAGCCAGCATCAAAGACGCCGAGGCAAGGGATAAACCTGCTATATTCATATCTTTACTGACAACTTCCATAAAGACACAGCACGAACCACTACAGACTGTACAAGAAGCAATACTGGCGCCAAATATTATCTGAAAACGGGATTCTCCAAGCGCCTTATAATCAAAAGGATACGAAGTAGATTTTCTTCGAAATGTCAGCAGGATCGCCTGTAATCAAAGAATTGTCCTGAATATGTCAATACTGTCCTATTTATAATTGGTCAGTATATTATATTTAATGCTGTACAGCTGCAAGCCCCTACCTTTATGCCAAACTGCGGTTATCACCTCTTTATCCCGCTGGCAATGAATATAGAAACCTTCGCCTTATCGCCCCCTCCGACAGAATCCGCCTGGCAATCCTCCCCGGCGCATTCCACCTGCTCTTCCTCCAGCCCTGCGTCGGACAGCCACCCCATCACATCTTCCCAAGCAAATCCCATCCAAAGGTCATGGTGCTCGGAGCGCAGGAATTCATGGTTGTGGCGGTCCAGATCGCTGACAACCAGCCTTCCCCCCGGCTTGAGTATCCGGGTCATTTCGGCGATGGCCACGGCGGGGCGTTGCACGTGGTGCAGATACATGTTGGCGAAGACCAGATCCACCGCCCCGTCCTCCACAGGCAGGCTCTCCGCCTCCCCCTGGCGCGTCTTGACCTGCGGGTATTTTTTCGCCAGTTCCCGCAGCATTGCCAGGGAGCGGTCCACAGCGATCACCTTCACACCGCGATCCACCAGGGCGGAGGTGACGAAACCTGTCCCGGCGCCGATATCCGCCGCTGTCATCCCCGGCGCTGGCTGGGCGATGTGGAGCAGCTTATCGCGAAGGGAATCGGCGAAGAACGATCTGCGCATCCCGTCCCATTGGGAGGCCACATTGTCGAAGTAAGATTCGGAGTCCATAGGTCATCATTTGGATACGATAATCAAGACCCTTTTGGCTGTTGTCGGAGGGAGATCAGAACTTCGGAGTATCCACAAGCTGGGTGTATTTGACTCCAAAGCGCATGGCGGCGCCTTCCTTGAGCACCCACATCACCTCCGCCTCCTGGCTCATGGTGGAGATGTATCCCTTGTTGGAGGACTTGATGACGAAGATCATTCCTTTTTCCACCCGGCCATGGTTGGTGACGATCTGCGCGCCAGCCTCCGACACGTCCACCAGCCTGGCCGAATAGCTGTGCATTCCCTTGTCGTCTTCATACACAAGATCCACCGTCACCTCGTTGGGCACCCGCAAGCGAAAAAATTTTCGCTGGTTAGCTCCCTCCGGCCACCACTGGAAGTGGTCCAGGATCATCCGAATCAGATTTCTCACTCTTATACCAATTTCAAGAACCGTCGTTTACCTATTTTAACCAGCTTTTCGGCCCCACGGGTAATCTTATAATCAGGATCGGTGATTTTTACGCCATCCACGGAAACAGCCCCCTGCACGATCATCCGTCTCCCCTCGGAGCTGCTGGACACCAGCCCAGCCTCCTGCAGCGCCTTGGGCAGCCACGCCTCATCCCCTTCGCTCCAGTCGAGCTTTCGCTGGGGTATCTCGTCCGGCAGCTTCCTGGCGGCGAACACCCGGTCGAATTCATCGGCGGCTTCCACCCCCGCCTCCTGCGAATGGAACCGGGCCACGATTTCCCGCCCCAGATCCGCTTTCGCCTTCTTTGGATGGACGGCGCCGGACTTCAACCCCTCCTTCAGTTTCTCCAGATCCTGGTTTGATATGGAGGAGAGCAGCTCATAGTATCGAATCATCAAGTCGTCGGAGATCGACATCACCTTGCCGAATATCTCCCTGGGCGGCTCATCTATCCCTATGTAGTTGTCATAGGACTTGCTCATTTTGCGCACGCCGTCCGTCCCCTCCAGAAGCGGCATGGTCAGGCACACCTGCGGCTCATGGCCATAGCTGCGCTGCAGGTCCCGCCCCACCAGCAGGTTGAACTTCTGGTCGGCCCCCCCCAGCTCCACATCCGCCTTCATCTCCACCGAGTCATAGCCCTGCAAGAGAGGGTACAGGAACTCGTGAATGGAGATCGCCTTTCCCTCGGAATAGCGCTTGGAGAAATCGTCCCGCTCCAGCATTCTGGCC
>JAOUPQ010000143.1 GCA_029879765.1 Nitrospinota bacterium
TGTTGTTTTCCATATGCGAATATTAGACAGCAACTATGGCGCCATGGCCACACTTGGCGCAAAGGTTTGAAATGTAACCATCATACCGCCTCCCAGGGAGATGGAACTACAATTATGGTTGTATTTATGTAGAATTATCGGAGGCGTCACCGGCAATTTGAAAAATACGGCCACTTTAGACTATTATTATATGCCAAGCCAAAAACATTGTAATGCCGGATAATTTATATGGAGATTCAGCAGGGATGAAAGCGGGAAAATCAAGCATCGCCATGGCCGGTCTGATATACCTTCTGCTCGTTGCCATAGCTGCGGCGGGTTATATGATATATTCCGACGCCACAAGGTTTAACGAACTGTCTCCATTATCCGCTTCCGGCCCGGCCACCAGGGCCATATCCGGTATCGCCGCCTCCGCCGGTGGGGTGGCCGCTCCCTGGCCATCCTGGGTCACATCCAGGGATCGCGAAACCCTCGATCGGGCGCGAAGCCATATGAGCTCCGGAGAGTCCAGAAAGTTCATGACCGCCATGATGGTGTTCCAGGATGAACTGGAGGAGCGGGGCCATGGGATCCTGGAACTGAAAGCGGTGCTGATTTCCAGCCTGGCCGGCGAAGTCATCGCATCCGCCCTGACGCCGGTGGTTTTCGCCGGATTGATGACCATGTCTCTGATTCTTATGGCCATGATCCTGGGCCATGCGGGGGCCAACCCGCTGGACGCCTTGTGGAAGATGGTGGGCTATCTTATGGGAGTGGCGGGAACATGGTTTCTGAAATCCTCCCTGGCCATTTTGATATTGATCCTTTTCGTAGTGGCGGGGCTGGGGATGCGGCCCCACGTGAACCTTCTGTATGGCGCCACGGAAGCGGCGGCATGGGTCTGCGCCGGGCTTATGACCCTTTGGCTGGCGGCGTTGACAGGATTGGGGGCGGCGCCCAAACCTAAGATGGAGAAATGCTCCAAATGCGGCGGCCTGGGGAGCGTCCCCAAAGGCGGGGGTGGAGGCCAGTCTGGCGCGCTCCTGGAGTTGGGTGACGATGAAGTGCTAAACACTATGGAAATCAAACCTCGATAGATTCTTCCGGGTTCTTCGGATTTTAGCCAGAATCCCGACGAACCGCAGCCAGGCCCGATCTTTGTTTTCGGAACCGATTCCCTGTGCCAGGCATCTAACATGAAAACCACATCGCAGTCCGGGAGGCGCAAATGAGCAGTATTTCAAGATATTCCTGGTTCCTTTCTCTTAACGTCCTGATTATAACTTCCCTGGGGGCATACTCCTGTTCCGGCTCCGCAGATACCTCCTCCTCCTCCCCAAAAACGCCAGTCTATCCCATGTTCGCCGATACAAATGGCAATGGCAAAAACGATTATTTCGAGCGGGGTACGCACGATTCGGGAACCCAGGCCCGCATGGGGGGGATGACCGGTGGCGGCCACGAGTATGTGGACACGGATAACGATGGAATCTGCGACTATGCCCAGAACGGCTCCGCCACATGGCATGGGCCCGGCTATGTGGATGAGAATCGAAACGGAGTGTGCGACTACTGGGAAGAGGGCTCCCCCATGCACAATAGAAACGGCGGCATGCAGTTTCATGACTCCGACGGCAACGGGATCAACGACTATGTGGAGCCTGCCTGGCATATGGGGTATGGCCATGATTACCAGGATACCGATGGCGACGGGATATGTGATTGGGCCCAGGATGGAAGCGACCACATTTACCATGGCCCCGGCTATAACGACGAAGATGGCAACGGCGTCTGTGACGAATGGCAGGATGGGGGAATGGGCCACGGCGGTGGGCCAGCCAACAATGGTGGCCATGGACCCGGCCATATGTAGGACTCCCTGACCGGCGGGTACGATAAACACTGCCAGCAGCGTGGCAGGTTCTTCGCCGATGGAAGGGCCGCCACGCCTGGCTGCGCCAGTGACCATATTGATTCGTGCCATTTGGCGCTGTCAAGTCACGCCGAAAGACAGGTCGCGTCAAATTTTCATTCCATCTCCACTTTCCCTCAAAGACTAATTCCTTCCAACAAAGCTATTCTGTAGGTTCGACCAGCCCCCGGAGTATGGTGAGTAATTATAATTAGTGATTAATTGTGTTGACATTTACATGTAATTAACCTAACATTTAAACAATTTTTTGCTAAATAGGTGTGATTTTAACAAATTGATAGATAAAATAGATTAAATTGACCGGTAATTGGGGATTAAAGACATGTTAAATCGCGGAGAAGGATAAATCCCAGAAATCTTGACACCTGACCACCAAAAGACTAATATGTATGTTGGTGGCAGAAAGTGCAACAAAGTGTCAAGGTTAGCGTATGTTCATTGGGCGGCATGAAGCAGCTGTGGATTCCAAAGGGAGAATACATCTTCCCGCGAAAGTCAGGGACGCTCTGGAAAAATTCGGAGGGCAATTGGTGCTGACAATTTCCGACAGATGCCTGGCGGGGTATCCGAAGAACATGTGGCTGGAAAAATACGAAGCCCTGGAAAAAGAGGCCCACACCCCCGAGCGGGGAGACCTGCTCCGCGCCATTACGGAAAACGCCGTGGAGCTGGAGCAGAAAAACGGACGGATTCTGATCCCCGCATGGCTGCGCCAATATGCGGACATCGAAAAGGATGTGGTGATCGTGGGCAGGATAAAGAAAATCGAAATATGGTCGGCGGCCAGGCATGCCAGGGTCGCCGAAGGATATGAGCCGGAAAAGCTTTCCGGAATGTTGCGCAACTTAGGATTTTAGGCTGAAAAGGCCAGGGAAAAAAGGGATGGGCGGAGCAGGCGCCGATTTCGGCCACATCCCGGTCCTGATGGACGAGGTTCTTTCCCACATAGTCCGACCCATGACCAGGTCGGTGTTGGATGCGACCTTAGGCGCCGGAGGCCACGCGGAGGCCATCTTGAAGGCTATGGATCAAGTGAGGCTGATCGGAATGGATAGAGACGACATGGCCATCGCCATCGCCAGGCGACGGCTTGCGCCTTATGGCGACAGAGCCACGGTTGCGCGCGCCGATTACTCCCACATCGGGCGGCTGCTGGATGAGCAGGGTCTGGCCGGAGTGGACGCCATCCTCATGGATCTGGGAGTCTCCTCCATGCAACTGGATGACCCGGCTCGCGGTTTCTCCTTTTCCCACGATGGACCTTTGGACATGCGGATGGACAGGAGCGGCCCGGTCAGCGCCCGAGACCTGGTCAACTCCGCCGATGAAAAGGAGCTTGTCCGGATCTTCCGCGAATATGGCGAGGAGAAAAACGCCCCCAGGATCGCGCGGGCGATAGTAAACCAAAGAGCGGCATCCCCCATAGAAACCACAGGCCAACTGGCCGCCATAGTGGCCGCCTGCTCATTTTCCCCTCCGGGGCGCCGCCGGATCCATCCGGCCACTCGTGTGTTCCAGGCGATTAGGATCGCCGTCAACAAAGAGCTGGAATTGCTGGGGCGGTCGTTGGAGACCGCTGTGGATCGGCTCAATCCGGGAGGAAGAATCGCGGTTATATCCTTCCACAGCCTGGAGGACAGGATTGTGAAGCGGGCCTTCCAGCGGATGGCGTCCAGTTGTGTGTGTCCCAAAGGTGTGCCGGTTTGTGTATGCGGCCAGAAGCCCAGGGTGCAAGTGATCACAAAAAAGCCGGTGGCCCCATCGGAGGAAGAAGCCGAATCCAACCCACGGGCCAGAAGCGCCCGGCTGCGGGTGGCGGAGAGGCTGGCGGCGTGACTGGAATGAATGGAGGCTGGTGAATGTTTACGTTTGGACGGGATAAGGAGAAGGTCAGCCATGTGGCGTTGCTCAAATACGCCCTGGCTCTCTGCTTCACCATCGTCGCCATGATTGTATACATCTATCCCTCCATCAGGGCCACAAGCCTGATGTATGAGTATTCCATGGAGATAAGAAAACTTTCTGATGTGAAAGAGCGGAATAAAGCCCTGAGGCTGAAAGTGGCGTCTATGCGTTCGCTGGACCTGATTGAAAAAAAGGCCATGACCGACATGGGTTTCGTCATTCCGGCCGAAGGGCAGGTGGTGATAATTGCGAAAAAGTAACAACAGCGGGATCAAGACAGGCTCCGCCCGGGTCTTGTCCAGGGCCAGGATAAAAACGGTAGGTTTTGTATTCCTGGTTCTGTTTGCCCTGGTGGCGGTCCGGCTGGCCAAGCTTATGGTCTTTTCCGACGAAAAAGTGGCCGAATACGCCCAGAGGCAGAAATACTCTTCCCACGAGCTGCATCACCCCAGGGGTGTCATCTATGACCGGAACATGAAAGAGCTGGCCATCTCCCTGCGGATGAAGTCGATATACATAAACCCGAAACGCGCGGGCAACCTGAGCAAGACCGCATGGGCCATGGCTTCGGAACTGACCACAGGCCCCAAGAGGACCAAACGACTGGCCAGGAAGATCAACGCCAGCCTGTCAAAAAACAAAAACAAATATTTCGTCTGGATCCAGCGGAAAGCGGAGCCGGAAGTTTACGCCAGTGTGAAAAAAGCCAACATCGATGGCGTGGGTTTCGTGGATGAATACAAACGCTTTTATCCTAAAAAGGATATAGCCGCCAAGGTCATCGGATTTTCCGGGATGGATAACCTGGGGTTATCGGGGCTGGAGTATTATTACGATAGCCAGATCCATGGGGTCATGGCCAAGTCCATGGTGCGCAAGGACGCCTTGGGAAGGCCGGTGGGCTCTCCGGAAAAGATGAACCTGCCTGTGGGTAACGCGCCTTATGATCTGGTCCTTACTCTTGATGAAAGGATCCAGTTCATCGCCGAAAGGGCGCTGGAGAGCAAGGTGCTCGAAACCGGGGCCAAAGGTGGCGTTGTCATCGTCATGGATCCGAAAACCGGTGACATCCTGGCTATAGCCGAACAACCCAGGTTCAATCCGAACAACTTCTCGGAATATAACACCGAGCAGTTCAAGTCCCACGCCATTTCAATTCCCGTGGAGCCGGGATCCACCTTCAAGGTATTCGTCACCGCCGCGGCCCTGGAGGCGAAGGTGTTGCTCGCCGGGGAGCTGGTGGATTGCGAGAACGGGCGATACACCACTGGCGGAAAGACCTTCAAGGAGGCCCACGATCGCCGATTCGGAATGATGCCGGTGAGCAGTGTGATCGCCAAATCGAGCAACATCGGGGCCATAAAGATTGGCGAAAAACTGGGTCCTGATCGCTTGTATCAATATCTGCGCAACTTCGGCTTCGGCCTCCGCACCGGCGTGGACCTGCCTGCGGAAAGCCCAGGCACATTGAGGGAGGTTTCCCAGTGGTCGCAGGTCTCCCTGCCTTCCATCTCCTTCGGTCAGGAAGTGGCGGCCACCCCCATACAGATGGCCGCCGGATTTTCGGTGTTCGCCAATGGCGGTTATCTGGTCAAGCCAAGAGTGCTCAAAGCCCTGACCCAGGAAGGGGAGGTTGTGGAAGATTTCACCCCGGTAAAGGGGAGACGAGTGCTCTCCCAATCCACCGTCAAAACCATGGTGGGGATGATGACCGATGTGGTTGAGCAGGGGACTGGAAAGCAGGCCGGCGCCAGCGGGTTTGCTGTGGCGGGAAAGACAGGCACCGCCCAGGTGTTCAACAACAAATCGGGGGCGTATTCCCAGGAGCAGTATCTGTCATCCTTCATCGGTTTCTTCCCTGCCCAGGATCCGGCCCTGGTGGTACTGGTGATGATCAATTCACCCGCCGGAGTGGCGTGGGGCGGGGCGGTGGCAGGCCCGGTGTTTTCCGAAATAGTCACACGAACCGCCCGAGTGCTGAGAATGCCCGGCGAAGGGACGGATATATACGAGGCGGATTGGGCGGCCATGACCACAGCTCTTAACAGCGGGGAGAGTGGCTCCCGCGCTGGGGGGGAGGCGATATAAAACAATGAAAGACAGCTTTTTCTCCAGGGTCAACGTGTTGAAAATGAAAGGCGCGCCCCCAAGGCAGCTTGAAGGGATATGCTACGACTCCCGCCAGGCCCGCCCCGGTTATGCTTTTGTGGCGTTGCGAGGAACCAAATCCGATGGCCACGATTTCGTGGAAGAAGCCATGGCCAGGGGAGCGTCCACGGTGGTGGTGGAAAAAGAGCCGCCAGGCCCCATTCCGGAAGGAGTCACCATGGTGACGGTCACCGATTCGCGCGGCGCCCTGGCCAGGCTGGCCGAATATTACTATGACAAGCCCAGCAGGAAACTGCGGCTGATCGGAGTGACTGGCACCAACGGAAAAACCACCGTCACCTATATCCTGGCCTCCATCATCGCCGCCGCCGGTGGAAGGAGCGGCCGTATCGGCACCGTGGATTACGACATCATGGGCCAAAGCCGCCCATCCTCCAACACCACGCCGGAGTCTGCGGACCTGCAGAAGATGATGAAAGAGATCGTGGATCTGGGGGGGCAGTATTGCATGCTGGAAGTCTCCTCCCACGCCCTGGACCAGCGCAGGGTGGAGCGGCTTAGGTTTCATGAGGCCATATTCACCAACCTGACCCAGGATCATATGGACTACCACGGAGATATGAATACCTACTTCTCCGCCAAGGCTCTGCTTTTCACCCGCCACTCCCCCCAGGTGGCCATCATCAACACGGATGATCCATGGGGACAGAAGCTGCTGCCAATGATCCAGGGGAAAAAAGTGACCTATGGGATGGAAGGAAAGGCGGATGTGCGGGCCAGGGAGGTGGCGATGACCATAAGCGGCCTGAAGATGAAGCTTGTGACCCCCCAGGGGGAAGTGGCCATAAAAAGCGGAATGGTGGGCAGGCACAATGTGTATAACATCCTGGCCTCCGCGGCGGCGGCGCTGGCCGACGGGATCAGCCTGGGCCATATAGCCGAAGGGGTGGAAAAATGCCAGGGCGCCCCGGGAAGGTTTGAGAAAGTGGACAGAGGCCAGCCATTCACGGTGGTGGTGGACTATGCCCACACCGAAGACGCCATAAAGAACATTCTGGCCGCCGCCAGGGAAGTGGGCCCAAAAAGGATAATCACCATGTTCGGCTGTGGCGGAGACCGCGACAAGATCAAACGCCCCCTCATGGGCCGGGCCGCATGGAACAACTCGGACATGGTGATCGTCACCTCCGACAATCCCAGAACCGAGGATCCGAATGCCATCATCGGCGATATCCTCAAGGGCATTCCGGAGGCCGGGCGGGAGGAAAAGCTGGCCGTCATGCCGGACCGGGCCGAAGCGATCAAGGCCGCCGTGTCCCTGGCCCAGCCGGGAGACATGGTTATCCTGGCGGGAAAAGGGCATGAGGACTATCAGATCATCGGGATGGAGAAGACCCATTTCGACGACAGGGAACAGGCGGGCCGCGTGCTGGAGGAGATATATGGCAAAGTTTAAAATCAGCCAGGTGATCCGGGCCGTGGGGGGCAAGCTGGCCCAGGGCGACCTGGAGACCACTGTGTCCGGCGTCTCCACTGATTCCAGGAAAATAACCAGAGGGTGCCTTTTCGTGGCCATCAAGGGGGAAAAGATGGATGGCCATGATTTCGTCCGCCAGGCTTTCACCAAAGGCGCCGCCGCCGCCCTGGTCAGCCACAAGCTCATCCAGGTCATATCCCCCCGAAAGGCGCTGGTGGCTGTGCAGGACACCACCCACGGATTGCTGGATCTGGCCGCCTATCACAGGAAGGAAATGAAAACCCTGCAAGTGGTGGGTGTCACCGGCTCCAACGGGAAGACCACCGTCAAGGATATGATCGCCGCGGTCATGGCGAAAAAATATAAAACCCTCAAAACCATGGGGAACCTGAACAACCAGATCGGCCTGCCAACGACACTCCTGGGCCTGAATGAAAAGCACCAGGCGGCGGTGGTGGAGATGGGGATCAACTATTTGGGAGAGATGGATCTGCTGGCGGCGGTGGCCAGGCCTGATATCGCC
>JAOUPQ010000013.1 GCA_029879765.1 Nitrospinota bacterium
ATGGGCGACTTGCTGATAAAAAACGGACACCTGATCGACCCCGACTGCGGAGTGGACGGGACGATGGATATCCTGGTCGAAAAGGGTGTGATAGTCCAGACCGGGAAGAAACTGGCCGCGCAATCCAAAAAGGTGATCGACGCAAAGGGGATGTGGGTCACCCCCGGCCTGGTGGATATGCACGTCCACCTGCGCGAGCCGGGATATGAATACAAGGAATCGATCAAGTCGGGGGGGGAAGCCGCCGCCGCGGGAGGGTTCACCTCCATAGTGTGCATGGCCAACACCGACCCGGTGAACGACTGCGCCTCCGTCACTGAGTTCATTCTGGAGGCTGGCCGCAAATCATGCCCGGTGAACGTCTTCCCTGTGGGGGCGGTTTCCCAGGGGCTGATGGGGCAGAACCTGGCCAACATCGGGGAGATGGCGGAGGCGGGAGTGGTGGCTGTCTCCGACGATGGAAAATGCGTCATGAACACCGCCCTTTTGCGCGACGCCATGACTTACGCCGACATGTTCGGGCTGATCGTGCTCGAGCACGCCGAGGACCATGCCCTGACCACCGGAACCCACATGAACGAAGGCCCGGTCTCCAGCGAGCTGGGATTGATCGGCGCCCCCAGGGTGGGCGAGGATGTGATGGTGGCCCGGGATATCGCCATCGCCGAATATATCGGCTGCGCCATCCACTTCTGTCATGTCTCCACCTCCGGCGCGGTGGAAATGATCCGGGCGGCGAAAAAAAGAAAGGTGAGGGTGACCGCCGAAGCCACCCCCCACCACTTCACCCTCACCGAGGAGGCTTGCAGAGGCTATAAGACTAATGCGAAGATGGCCCCTCCCCTGCGAACACAAAAGGATGTGGAGGCGGTGCGCATGGGGCTGGCGGACGGAACCCTGGACGCCATCGCCACCGACCACGCCCCTCATGCCAGGGTGGAAAAGGAAGTGGAGTTTGAAAAGGCGCCTTTCGGAGTGGTGGGGCTGGAAACCGCCGTGGGCCTGACCCTGGAGCTGGTGCGCGCCGGGGTGTTGACCAGGACGAAGATGGTGGAAGTGATGAGCCGGAACCCGGCCCGCATCCTGGGGCTGGAGCGGGGCAGCCTGGGCCCTGGCGCCGTGGCGGATATTACAATAATAGACCCGGAAGCGGAATGGACCGTCGATTCTTCCAGGTTCCGGTCGAAAAGCACCAACACCCCCTTCGATGGATGGACAATGAAGGGGCGCGTCTCGTATACAATAGTGAAAGGAAAGGTTGTTTACAAAAATGTGGTTAGCTAGTTTCATCCTCCCCCTCCATGAGGCCCGGCGGCCAGGGAGCGGATTTAATATATGAGCCAGGCGTATCTGGTGATGGCGGACGGACGGGTGTTCGCCGGGAAGCCACTGGGAATGCGGGGCCAGACCCATGGCGAGGTGGTGTTCAACACCTCCATGACAGGATACCAGGAGATCCTCACCGACCCGTCTTACGATGGCCAGATGGTGGCCATGACATATCCGTTGATCGGCAATGTGGGGGTGAACAGCGAAGATGTGGAATCGCGCAAGGTTTTCCTGCGAGGTTTCATAATCAAGGAAGAAAGCGCCATCCCCTCCAACTTTCGCAGCCAGATGACCCTGGGCGCCTATCTGGAGGAAAACCGGATCGTCGGCATCCAGGGGCTGGATACCCGCGCTCTCACCCGGCATATCAGGCAGAAGGGCGCCATGCCGGCGGTTATCAGCTCCGATGGCCAGGGGATCGACGCGCTGCGGGAGCAGGCGGCCAGACTCAAGGGGCTCGAAGGGGTGGACTGTGTGCGCGGGGTCACCTGCCAGACAGGCTATCAATGGGAGGACGGGCTGTGGGCCCTGGGGAAGGGGTTTTCCAAACCATCGGCTCCCCCCCGGTTCCATGTGGTCGCCATCGACCTGGGGATAAAGACAAACATCCTGCGCCACCTGGCGGCCATAGGCGCCGCGGTGACGGTGGTCCCGGCCACAGCGGGGGCCGAGGAAATCCTGGCGCTAAAGCCGGACGGTGTTTTCCTCAGCAATGGCCCCGGCGACCCGGAGCCGGTTACCTATGCCATGGAGACCGCGCGAAAGCTCATCGGCCGCGCGCCAGTTTTTGGCATATGCCTGGGGCACCAGATCCTTTCCCTGGCCCTGGGGGCGAAAACATACAAGCTCAAGTTCGGCCATCATGGCGGCAACCACCCGGTGAAGAACCTGGCCACTGGGAAGGTGGAGATCACATCCCAGAACCATAACTTCGCGGTGGATCCCTCCACGATCCCTGCTCATGTGAAGGTCACCCATATAAACTTAAACGACAACACCGTGGAAGGGCTGGAGAGCCTTCGGGAACCGGCTTTCAGCATCCAATATCACCCGGAGGCCTCCCCTGGCCCCCACGACGCATCATACCTTTTCCAAAGGTTCGCCGCGTTGATGGACGATAACAGAGGTTAAGGCTCCATGCTCAAAGAGACATTGGACAACCTGCACCAGCTCATATCGGAAGGGCAACTGGAGTCTGACGCCAGACGAGCCCTCACCGTTTACCGGAAAATGACCGGCACGGCATATCTGGACGACCCCTCCTATGAAAACAGGATGGCGCTTTTCACCGAGTGGTTCATGTTCGACTACGCCAAGACTGTGGAGGGAGTCTCCCCTGTGGATTTTTATATAGCCGGAAAGCATGAGATATCGGATAGGGAGCGCCATACCCTGGAGGCGCTGAAAAAGAACATTCACGATGTGTTCTGGGTCAAATGGGCCTCCGGGGAGCAATTGAAGCTGTGGGCCATGTACCTGGACAAATATTTCATAGTGGATGGGGTGGAGAATGCGAGCATGTTCCGCAAGCATGACCTTTTTGAGGCGCGGATAGTGGACCTTAATCTGAAATGGTACATGCTCAACGGCTTCTGTCGCCATCCGGCCAGCGCATACAAATTCATTTACACCCAGATGAAACAGATCCGCGACAACAAAGGCGAGGGCCTGGAGGAGTTCATCCATCGCCTGGCCTCCATGAGCCTGATGAGCGAGAGGGCGCGGAACATAAACGTGAACGAGATATACAAAACCGCGGCGGCTTGAGAATGACAGCCGCCACTGATAGATTGTGAAATGCCAAAAAGAACCGATCTTAAAAAGATAATGATCATCGGGGCCGGGCCCATCATCATAGGCCAGGCCTGCGAATTCGATTACTCCGGCGCCCAGGCGTGCAAGGCCCTGCGCGAGGAGGGGTATCAGGTGTGCCTGGTCAACTCCAATCCCGCCACCATCATGACCGACCCGGAAATGGCGGACAGCACCTATATCGAACCGGTTACTCCCATGGTGGTGGAGAAGATCATCGCCAAGGAGCGCCCCGACGCCCTGTTGCCCACCGTGGGGGGGCAGACCGGACTGAACACCGCCGTGGCCCTGGCAAAAAGCGGCGTGCTGGAAAAATATGGCGTGGAGCTTATCGGCGCCAAGCTTGAATCCATAGAAAAAGCCGAGGACAGGGACCTGTTCAAAAAGGCCATGCTGCGCATTGGACTGAACGTCCCGGAAAGCCGACTGGCCAACAATATGACCGAGGCGATGGCCGCCATGGAGGTGATCGGTCTTCCGGCCATCATCCGCCCCGCCTTCACTCTGGGGGGCGCCGGCGGCTCCATAGCCTACACCCAGGAGGAGTGCGAGGAGAAGTTGCGCTGGGGCCTGGCCCAAAGCCCGGTCAGCCAGATACTCATAGAGCAGTCCGCCCTGGGGTGGAAGGAGTATGAGCTGGAGATCATGCGCGACATGGCGGACAACACCGTCATCATCTGCAGCATAGAGAACCTGGACCCTATGGGGATGCACACGGGAGACTCCATCACCGTGGCCCCGGCCCAGACCCTCACCGACAAGGAATACCAGCTCATGCGCGACGCCGCCTTGCGCATAATAAAGGAGATCGGCGTGGAGACCGGCGGCTCCAACATCCAGTTCGCCATCAACCCGGAGGATGGCGCCATGGTGGTGATCGAGATGAACCCCAGGGTATCCCGCTCCTCGGCCCTGGCCTCCAAGGCCACCGGCTTTCCCATCGCCAAGATCGCCGCCAAGCTGGCGGTGGGGCTGACCCTGGACGAGATCCGGAACGACATAACCCAGGTCACCCCGGCCAGCTTCGAGCCTTCCATAGACTACTGCGTGGTGAAGGCGCCCCGGTTCGCCTTCGAGAAATTCCCCGGCGCCGACGCCCGCATCACCACCCAGATGAAAAGCGTGGGGGAGGCGATGAGCATCGGGCGCACTTTCAAGGAGGCGCTGCAAAAGGCGTTGCGCTCGCTGGAGACCGGCTCCTTCGGTTTTGAACAGAAATCGTCCATGACCGAGGCGGTGATCGAAAGCAAGCTGGTGAACGCCTCGTCGGACAGGTTGTGGATAGTGGGGGAGGCGCTGCGCCGCGGCTGGGGGGTCAAGCGGATCCATCAGCTGACGAAGATCGACCCCTGGTTTCTGGAGAACATTCTGCAGATCATCCTGGCGGAGGAGGAGATAAAGAAACACGGCGTGGACGACCCGGAACAGATGCGGGAAATGAAAAGGATGGGTTTTTCCGACCGGCGCCTGGCCCAGCTTACCAAGACCACAGAGGACGATATCCGGAGCCGCCGACACAAGGCGGGGATTCGCCCGGTCTACAAAAGAGTGGACACCTGCGCCGCCGAGTTCGAGGCCCACACCCCATACCTCTATTCCACCTATGAGGAGGAATGCGAGGCGGAGCCCACAGACAGGAAAAAGATCATGATCCTGGGGGGCGGCCCCAACAGGATCGGCCAGGGGATCGAGTTCGACTACTGCTGCGTCCATGGCGTTATTGGGCTGAAGAAAGACGGCTATGAGACCATCATGGTCAACTGCAACCCGGAGACTGTCTCTACAGACTACGACATATCGGACCGGCTCTATTTCGAGCCGTTGACTCTTGAAGACACCCTGGAGATCATCCACAAGGAAAAACCGGACGGCATCATCGTCCAGTTCGGCGGGCAGACTCCCCTGAACCTGGCCAAGGCCCTGGAGAAGGCGGGCGCCCCCATCATCGGCACCTCCCCCAGCGCCATCCACCTGGCCGAAGACAGGGAGAGCTTCAAGGCGTTGATGGACCGGCTTGGCCTGCGACAGCCGGAAAGCGGCCTGGCCACCAACGAGGCGGAGGCTTTGGCCATCGCCGGCCAGATCGGCTATCCGGTGATCGTGCGCCCATCCTATGTGCTGGGGGGCCGGGCCATGGAGACGGTGTATGACGATGAGGCGCTTTCCTATTACATGGCCCACGCCGTGGAGGCCAGCCCGGACCACCCGGTGTTGATCGACAATTTCCTGGAATCCGCCATCGAGTTCGACGTGGACGCGGTGCGCGACAGGGAAAGAACGGTGGTGGCCGGGGTGATGGAGCATATCGAGAGAGCCGGTGTGCACTCGGGCGATTCGGCCTGCTCGCTGCCTCCGCATACGGTGGGCGCCGATGTGGTGAATGAAATCAAACGCCAGGCCAGGGTTCTGGCCGAGGGGTTGGACACCATCGGGCTGATCAACATACAGTTCGCCGTGCAGGATGGAAGGATATACATACTGGAAGCCAACCCCCGGGCCTCGCGCACCGTTCCCTTCGTCTCCAAGGCGGTGGGCAAACCTCTGGCCCAGATCGCCGCGCGGGTGATGGCGGGGCGCAGGCTGGCGGAGCTGGGGTTGGCCGAGGACCCTGTGATAAGCCATGTGGCGGTGAAGGAGTCTGTGTTTCCGTTCAACAAATTCCCCGGGGTGGACACCATCCTGGGCCCGGAGATGAAATCCACCGGCGAGGTGATGGGGCTGGACAAAAACTTTGGCCAGTCCTTTGGCAAGGCCTCCCTGGCGGCGGGAACCGCCATCCCGAGCTCCGGCGCCGTGATGATATCGGTGGCCGACGATGACAAGCCCGAGGCTGTGAAAGTGGCCCAAAGGCTGACGCGCATGGGATTTTCGTTGATGTCCACTCCTGGCACCCATGCCGCCATCCTGGCCGCTGGTCTGGCGGTAACAAAAGTGGGGAAAGTGGGAGAGGGAACCCCCACCTGCACGGATAAAGTGAACGAGGGCGCCGTGGCGATGGTTATCAACACCACCCAGGGGAAGAAGTCGATCAAGGATTCCTACGCCATCCGACGCGCGGCGCTGGTGCTCAACATTCCATACTTCACCACTCTCCGGGCGGCGGAATCGGCGGTGGAGGCCATGGAAGCCAGCCTGAAACATACATTCGAGGTGGCCCCCCTGCAGGAATATTTTCCCCGTGTCAAAAGCTAGAAGAGACAAAGCATGAGAGAATTCCACAAGAGCAGAACCCTGGCCTTCATAATGCTGGGCTGGGCCATGCTTCTGCTTTCCCATGCCCCTGCCCTGGCCACCCCGGCCAGGGGGTATGACCATGTCCTGCATGAATCGTGGGAAAACACCTTTTTCCAGGACCAGAAGGTCGGCTTTTCCTTCATGAAAGTGGATCATGGAGAGAAGGGTTATTTTGTCACGGGGCGGGCCGTGCTCAAGCTTTCGATCAATAACATGACCCAGGATATGTCCTTTTCTTCCGAGGCGAGCCTGGACCCGGATGGGAAACTGCAAAAGTTCAACTACCTGCAGACCATGAGCGGACAGCGGCAGAATATCCGCGGGGTGGTGAAGGAAGGGGTGATCCGGATGGTGGTTTCCGGCGCCGGCGGGGCCAGGGAAGCGCGGGTGAAGGCGCCTGTGGACGTGAACCTGCCCCATATCGTGGAGTTCTTTTTTTTCCGGGACCTGAAAGTTGGGAAAAAGATAACCGCGCCGGTGTTCATGGAGGCCCTGCGCGTCGTGGACAAGCTGAGCCTGCATGTGACCGGCACAAAAGAAATGAAGACCGCAAAGGGAATGGAGGAGGTGTTCGTGGTGGAGTCCCGGATGCAGGGCGTAACCACCACCACGTATGTGGCCGCCGATGGCCGCCGGGTGCGGGAGGAGAGCCTGATGGGAATGAGCTTCGTGGAAACCACCGAGGAAGACGCCACAAAAATGAGCGCCGGCATCCCCATCACCAGCGTCATCAACTTCAGCCTGATAACCCCGGACAAACCGCTGCCGGATCCGGAAAGCCTCAAGTCCCTTACGATCTCCATCGCCGGGCTATCATCGCCCGAAATCATGGAAGATGATCGCCAGAAGCCCGGCCAGTTCACCCGCGAGCTGGACCAGGAGGGGAAACGGACCTTCACCGTGCCGGTGACCGTGACCAGGCTCGCCCCTTCTTCCACCCTCCCCATCGCCCAGGCGGGGGCCGCCCATCCGGAGGCTTTGGCCCCCACGCCGGAGGTGCAGTCGGACAACAAAATGATCCGGAAAGTGGCCATGGACATAGCCGGGGGGGAGCAGGACTCCTGGGAAGCGGCGAAGAAGATCAACCGCTGGGTGTTCCTGAATATAAAAAAGGAATATATAGATTCCTTCACCGCCATCGATGTCCTCCTCTCCAAAAAAGGGGAGTGCAACAGCCACACCAACCTGGCGGTGGCGCTTTTCCAGGCCAGGGGGATTCCCGCCAAGGTGACCGGCGGGCTGGTCTATTCCCAGGCCAGCAAGGGTTTTGTATACCACGCGTGGCCGGAGGTTTTTGTGGGCCAATGGGTGGCCATGGATCCCACCCTGGGGCAGGAAGTGGTGGACGCGACCCATGTCAAGCTCATAGAGGGGGGGGTGGAGTCGATCCTGGGTCTTATGCGCCACATCGCCAAGATATCCATAACCATCGACAAGGCCCAATAGCCATGCAATGCACTGTCACCTCCATCCAGTCCCTGGCCGCCGGATTCTTCCATCTGTCCTTGACCCCGGAAAAGCCGCTGGGCCCCATCACCCCTGGCCAGTTTGTTATGATCCGTTGTGGCGAGTCCACCGACCCGCTTTTGCGCCGCCCCATGAGCGTGGCGGATTTCGAAGCGGACGGATCCCGCCTGGGGCTGCTGGTGCAGATCGCAGGCCGGGGCACCGGAACTATCTCCCGCCTGGATAAGGGGGACCAGCTGGACCTGATAGGCCCCTTCGGCCAGGGATATAGCGTGCCGCCGGAAGCGCGAACCATTGTGATCGTGGCCGGTGGAACCGGTGTGGCGCCCTTTATGACACTGACGCCGACCCTGGTCTCCCAGGGAAAGGATGTCCACGTTCTGCTGGGGGCGCGGACAAAAGAGCTGCTGCTCATGGAAGAATGGTTTCTTCATGCGGGGGCCTCTCTTCATGTGGCCACGGATGACGGATCGAAGGGGTTCGACGGGTTGGTGACGGCGCTGATGATGGAGCGGCTGGATCATATGGAGGAGCCGCCGGACATGGCGCTGGCCTGCGGCCCGGCGGGGATGATGCGGGCGGTGGCGGCCCTGGCGGAGCATAACAATATCCCGTGCCAGGTCTCTTTGGAGAATTCCATGGCGTGCGGGTTTGGCGCGTGCCTGGGGTGCGTGGCCCATGTGCGGGGGGAAAAGCGCTACGTCACGGTTTGCCGCAAGGGCCCTGTGTTCGACAGCCGAGAGGTGTTGATATAGACATGGATCTGAATGTGGATTTCGCCGGGATCAAACTGAAGAACCCGCTGGTGGGGGCTTCCGGGACTTTCGGCTATGGCCTGACATATGAAAAGTTTTTCGATCTGAGCCTCATCGGCGGATTTTGCACCAAGGGGCTTTCCATGAAACCCCGGGAAGGCAACCCCACCCCGCGCATATGCGAGACCCCTTCCGGAATGCTCAACGCCATCGGCCTGCAGAACGTGGGATACGAAAAGTTCGCCACCAAGAAGATGCCGAAGCTGCGCAAGATTTCCACGGCGGTGATAGCCAACTTTTTCGGCGAAACGATGGAGGAATACATCGAGCTGGCGGCGAAGCTGGACGCTCTTGAGGGGATCCACGGCCTGGAGATGAACATCTCCTGCCCCAATGTGGAAAAGGGGGGGGCGGCTTTCGGGACAGATATCAGAGTTACCGAAGCGGTGGTGAAAGGGTGCCGGGCGGTGGTGAAAAACAAGCCGCTGATTGTGAAGCTCTCTCCCAACGTGGCGGACATCGCCGAGTTTGCCAGAGCCTGCGAGGGGTCCGGAGCCGATGGATTGTCTGTGATCAACACGCTGGTGGGGATGGCCATCGATATCAAAAACCGAAAGCCGATCCTGGCCAACGTCACCGGGGGTCTGTCCGGCCCGGCCATAAGGCCTGTGGCGGTGCGGATGGTTTGGCAATGCTATAAGGCGGTGAAGATACCGATATTCGGAATAGGTGGCGTGGCCTCGGCAAAAGACGTGGTGGAGTTTATCATGGCCGGCGCCAGCGCCGTGCAGGTGGGGACCATGAACTTTGTGTCGCCGGATATCATCCCGCAGCTGGCCGAGGAACTGCCGGAGCTTTTGGTCAGGCTGGGGGCCGCCAGCGTTTCGGAGCTTGTGGGCGTGGCTCACGGAGGCTGAAGGCCTGGTGGGTGGGGGCCCTTCCCTTTCTTGAATATTCCCGCCCCGATATTGACCATATTTGCCACATTCTTCGAATACAGGTAAAATGGAGCACACTTCTTCAGCATAAGGGGCCATGAGTAATACATTTCTTTTCGCGACAGTTGCCCTGCCCCTGCCATGGATGGAGTCCGGATCTTCATTTCACTGGCGGCTATGGGGCAGGGGGATGGCGGCATTATTGACCGTGGTGTTGTTTCCCGCTTCCCTGGCCCATGGGGCGGACTGGAGCTCCACCGAACTGCACTACCAGCGGGGTTCGCTGCTGGCGCCTTCTTTCGCCGGGGGGGCGGAAGCGGACACGGACATCCTCACATTCCAGCACGCCAGCGGCTGGGCCTATGGCGACAACTTTTTCTTTATCGATTTTCTTTCCGACAATACCCAAGACGGTTTTAACGACACCGATTTTTATGGTGAGTTGTATGTCCACCTGAGCCTGGGCAAGACTTTCGGCGGCGGGCGGCTTATGTGGGGGCCTGTTCAGGATATCGGCCTGCTGGCCGGGGTGAACGCGGGGGCGGACGCCGATGTCTTGAAATTTCTGCCGGGCGTGCGCATTTCCTGGGCGGCGCCAGGATTCGCCTTCCTGAACCTGGACATGGCCCTGTACATCGACGCCAGCCGGGGAGCGGAACAGGGAGGAGCGCCCAGGGAGGATGACTCCTATTATGTGGATATAAACTGGGCCTATCCCTTCCAGATCGGTGGCCACAGGTTCTCGCTGGAGGGTCACATTGAGTATGTCGGCGAGAGGAAAAATGAATTTGGGGACAGGGTCTTCGGATGGGTTCTGGCCCAGCCACAACTGCGATACGATCTGGGAAGCGCCTTTGGCAGCGAAAGCCGTTTTTTCGTGGGGGTGGAGTGGCAATACTGGATGAACAAACTGGGTGATGACTCCACGGATGAAAATAGCGCCCAGTTTCTCTTTGTATGGCGGTTATGAATGCAATCTGGTCTTGCGGGCCAGAAATCGGCGGGAGAATACCCAAACTTGACCCACAGGGCCAAAAAGGGATTTTTTTCGAATCGACAAGGAAGATTGGAGCAATGGCTGTGATGAAAAGACCCTGTATCAGGATTTTGAACCTGGCCTTGTTGGCGCTATCCCTGTTGTTTTGCATCGGGCAGGGGGTGGCGGAGGGAAAGGATGTGCGCGCAGGTTTTATCTACGTGTCCTCGGCGCAGGATGCGGGATGGTCCCACGCTCACGACCTGGGTCGGCAAGCAGTGGAAAAGATCTCAGGAGTGAACACCGATTACGTGGAATCTATCAGCGAGGACGTCTATGCGGAATCGGTCCTGACCCACATGGCTGTCAGCGAGCACGACATAATTTTCGCCACCAGTTATGGTTACATGGAAGCCATATTCAAAGTGGCTCCCAGATATCCGAATATTGTTTTCATGCATTGCGGCGGGACCCAGCGAGCGAAAAATGTGGGGACATATTTCGGGCGCATATACCAGGCCCGCTACCTTACCGGGCTGGTGGCCGGATCCATGTCCCGCACCGGGGTGATCGGTTATGTGGCGGCATACCCTCTGCCGGAAGTTATCCGGGGGATAAACGCCTTCACCATAGGGGTTCGGGAGGCCAACCCCGAAGCCAAGGTGGTTGTCCGGTGGGTGAAAAGCTGGCACGACACGGAGAAGGAAAAAGAGATCGCCCACAATCTGGTGAACATGAAGGCCGATGTGTTGGCCCAGCACCAGGATTCCCCTGCCATCCAGCTCGTGGCGCAGAAAAGGGGGGTGTATTCCATAGGTTATAACCAGGATATGTCCGCCTTCGCCCCAAAGGCCCACCTTACGGCGGCCATATGGCGCTGGGAAGCCATATATGAAAAGGTGGTGAAGGATGTCATGGCTGGAACGTGGAAGAGCCAGGATATCTGGTGGGGCCTGGAGAGCGGAGTTGTGGACATCGCCCCCTTTGGCCCTGATGTCACCAAAGAAATTCGCGATATGGTGGCGTTGCGAAAACAGCAGATCATAAATGGCCATCACGATGTTTTTTCCGGCCCGGTGCTGGACCAGAAGGGGAAGGTGCGAATCGCCGCCAAATCCAAAGCCACTGACAGCGAATTATTGAAAATGAACTGGTTTGTAAACGGAGTGGCCGGTACGGCCAATCCGGAATAGGCGGCAAGCCATGTCGCTGAAGGTTAAATTGTGGCTCCAAAGCCTGGCGCCGGTTGTCATCGTCATTCTCCTCGGCTCCATCTCCATCATCTGGGTCACAGTTAACCAGCAGAAAAGGCTGATCCATGACGCGCTGGGGTCCAACCTTAAACAACTAGATGCGGAGATCAACACCCACGCGGCCCAGATGCAGGAAACCCTGGATTTCGTGGCCAACAGGACAAAGACTGTCCCCACCACCCTGACCTTGCTGAAGATCAAGGAGAGTATTCCGGAATTGAAGCGGGAGATGCAGTGTGAAACCACTTCTGATATCCAAAGACTGGTTGTAGATAAGAATTATGAAATCGCAGGGATATACACCCAGCAGGGGCTGGAAACCGTCGCCACAAGAAGCCATATTTCGGTCACATCCTTCAATCCAAAAATGCAACGGCTGGAATTGTTCAGGCCCTCGGCCATATCGGTGTTCGCCCCATGCTCCCAGATAGAGTGGATCCCTGCGGAAGTCCAGTTTCCCGCCGTGCCAGCCCTGGAGTTGATCACCCGACCCAAGGTCTCCATAACCCAGGAGGCGGCCGGGATTTTCGTGGACGGGTTTTTGCCCATAAACTATGTCTACTACACCGAAGGGGTGGAAAGAAAAGAGACCGTGGGGGCTGTATTTATTCGCGACCGGATCAGTGAAACCTTCATGGCCAGATTTTCTGAAAAGACATCCACGGCCGCCGATATATTTTCCCTTTCCGGTGTCTTGTCGGAGGGGGCGCACAAAGGACTGCTTCCTCGTTTGCCGAATAACATAGAGATTGATCCGCAGGAGGAGGTGTTTTCCCAGATGGTGCTGGGCCAGGATGAGCAATATGTAATGATCCGGCCATACCGCTATCACGGTTCCCCTGTTTTCCTGCTGGCCTCATACGCGCCGAAGAGCATGGTGGTGGATAATATAAAGAGTCTCCTTGTCCTGTTGATAGCTGGGCTTTTTGCGGGTTTGAGCATCGCCTCCATCGTCGCGTTGGTAAGCGAAAAATTCATTTCCAAACCGATCCGCCAGGTGACAAAGGAGATGAACAGGATCGCCGACAGGAAGCAGTTTGACCAGCAGGTGGCGGTGACATCGGCGGACGAAATAGGCCAGTTGGCCCAGTCGTTCAACAAGATGGCCCGCATGCTGGCCCAGCGGGACAAACAGGCGAACAAGTATGTGGATGAATTGGCCAGGATCAACCGCCTTTTGGAGAACGAACGGGAAAACCTGGAAAACGAGGTGGAGCGAAGAACCAGCCAGTTGCGCGCCGCCAAGGACGCCGCGGAGGCGGGGACCCAGGCCAAAAGCGATTTCCTGGCGAACATGAGCCATGAGATCAGGACGCCGATGAACGCAGTGCTGGGGTTTGCCAACCTGATAATACCCGAGGCCAGGAACGAAAAGCAGAAACGGTATGCCATAAACATCCTGGAATCAGCCTCGTCTTTACTGAGGATAATCGACGATATTCTGGATTTCTCCAAAATCGAGGCCAACAAGCTGAGCCTGGAAAGCGCCAGGTTCAACCTGTCCGATGCCCTGGACAAGGCTATTATGCTGGTGTCTGAGGATGCGCGGGAAAAGGGGCTGGATCTGCGGACATCCATTTCCCCCCGCATTCCTCCCGTATTGATTGGGGATTCGGTGCGCATCGTCCAGGTGGTTTCCAACCTTTTGAACAACGCCGTGAAATTCACGGACAAGGGGAGCGTCTATTTTTCGGTCGACCTGGAATCCAGAACTCCCTTCGACGTTACCCTTCTGTTTAAAATATCCGATACCGGCATCGGGATCACAAAGGAGCAGATTTTTCGGCTGTTCCTTCCTTTTTCCCAGGCGGACAAGTCCACCACCCGACGGTTTGGAGGAACAGGCCTGGGGCTTGTGATCTGCAAAAGGCTTGTGGAAATGATGGGTGGGAGAATGGTTGTGGAGAGCGAACCCGGCAAGGGAAGCCTGTTCGGCTTCGTCATCACCCTGGCGTATGTGGAAAAACCGGACCAGGAGTTTTTGGAATCCTCCCTGCCACTATTGCAGGGGAAAAAAGCCTTGGTGCTGGACAGCGAGGGGGACGAAGAGGGGCTGATAATCCAGCTTTTGGAAGAGATCCCCATTCGGGTTTCCACCTTCTCCGATGTGTCCCAGGCGCAGGAGGAGCTGGCCCGGGCCAACGGAGCCGATACCGCTGATGAGTACCACTTTCTTTTTATCAACAGGAGAATGTCCGGGTTTGACGGGGTGGATATCGCCAGCCGCATGTGCGCTGACGAGAGGATCGCTAAAAAGTTCAAGATAGTTTTAGTATCCAACTCCCCCAAAGGTTTGCATCTTGACCGGGCCGCGAATCCAGTAGTGGAGGGAATATTGAACATGCCTGTTTCCCGGACGGAGTTAATAAAGAGTCTTTCAACTTCCATAAACAATTCTCCATCTGATACAACTCCGGGGGCCAATATCTGGGCGCCATCGGAAAAGGAGATAGAACAGGTGCGGGGAATGAGGATCCTGCTGGTGGAGGATATTCTGATAAACAGGCTGGTGGTTCTCGGTTTCATGGAAAGATGGGGACTGCTTGTGGAAATCGCGGAAAACGGCGTTCAGGCCCTGGAAAAACTGAAACAGACCCCCGTCGATCTGATCCTGATGGATATCCAGATGCCTGTGATGGACGGTTTTGAGGCCACGAGGAAGATCCGGGAAGAAGGAATCTATGACCGAATACCGATAATCGCCCTGACAGCCCATGCCATGCCCGAGGACAGGGAACGGTTCATATCCTGCGGGATGGACGACAGCATCACGAAGCCGATTTCTCCGGAATCCTTGTACCAAACCCTGGTCAGATGGGGCAAGACACCCTCCGGGTCGGTAGAGGCTGAAGATGGATATATTTCACAGACCGGAGAGGGGACTGAACCGGCCTCCATCCTGGGGAATCTGAAGGGATTCGATACAAAAAGCAGCCTGGAACTGCTCAATGGCGATATTCGAACGTATATACGCCTGTTGAAATATTTCCGGGAGGGTTATCTGGATTCGGTCAAGAAAGTGGAAGAAGCCCTGGCCATTGGCGACATTGAAAACGCACTGGCCATCGCCCATGCGGTCAAGGGGGCCTCCAGCAGCCTGTCCGCCTACAGGATAAACCAGGCTGCCACCGAGTTGGAAAAAGCCATCGGCGAACATCAGAATATTGACGGACCGCTGGAGGATTTCAGGGAGGCGCTGGAGGAAGCGCGCCACTCCCTAAAGCTATTGGACAGCTTCCCAGACCCTCCCCATGGATAGCAAAAGAGGGGATTTTCCCTGGCCCAAGCGGATTCCACTTGCCATTGTGGACTGATTTTATTATGCTTAGAGCGTTCCCCCGCATCAGAGAGGATTTGGAGGGAGTGGGCAGGCTTTTTTGGGCTGTGTTATATTGGAAGGCGCCACGGCGGGAATACTCATTGGAATCTGGGTCGTATCCTGCTTGCTTCCGATCTGTTACGGATTGATATAATAAAGGAGACAGCGTGAGGATCATTTTCATAACCGTCTTTTCCCTGCTGATCACCAGTGGGTCGTCGTTTGCCCAGAACTTCTACAAATGTCAGGATCAAAACGGAGAATGGCATTTTTCCGAGATCCTCGAAACCATGCCCCCCTACTGTGTCGAAAAACTTCGCAAGGAAAGACTCCAAAAGGAAGAGGAAAAAAGAAAGCAAATAGAAGCGGAAAAGGCAGCTGCGGAAAGAAGACGAAAAGAGCCGCCGAAATTCGGGACAAAGCAGTCTGGAAGCGCATCGGCCTCCGGCTCGGGGGTGGCGCCAGACTGCTCCGAACTTCACGACAAGCTCAAGGATTGCCAACGGTTCCAGTGCGTATTCACCGACCCCAAGGGAAAAAAGGTTGTCCGATCCATCCAGGGAATGTCCGGGACAGAATGCGCATACCAGGAAAAACTTACGGAAACCAGATCCCTGTTCTGCCGGTTCAATTCCGCCGAGCTCAGAAACGCTTCTTTATATTATCGGCTGGTGGGGAAAGCCAAGAAGGTGGAGTCAAAAGTGATCACCGACAAATATGGAAAGAAGACGACGGTGGATGTGATAGATGGAAAACAACTGGAAAACCCCATTTCCGCCGGCATCTCCAGCGGCGCCTGCGAAATACAGTTCCAGCAGTAAACTTCTCTATTCCACCTGGGCGGGCGCCTGCCCTATCACATCTTTGTCCAGTATGCCCAGGGCCTCGGCCAGATCATCCCTGGCGCTCTGCAATGATTTTTTCCTTGTGGACTGATCCCTCTTTTTCTTGAGACGCTGCCGGGCCCCGGCGATGGAAAACCGCTCCACATGCAAAAGCCGCCTGATCTCCAGCGCGCATTGGACGTCCTTGCGGGTATAGAGCCTTTGCCCGTTTCGGTTCTTCTTTGGGGACAGGGAGGTGAATTCCGTCTCCCAATAGCGCAACACATGCTGTTTCACCCCCACGATCTGCGCCACTTCGCGGATCTTGAAAAACATCTTGTCGGGGATTTCAATCCCCAGTTCCGTCTCGCCGTTCTCGCTCATCGTCTATACTCAATGCTCCACAATGCAGTCTATTCCCTTTTTCTTGTAATCGTTCATCGCTCGCCGGGCGCGTTCCATGTCGCCATAACTCCCCCCATAAACCTTATACATATCCTGGGTTTCCTGCCGGGAGAAGGTCTTCCCCTCAATTCCCTCCTTAACCGCCACCCCCAGGGTTTTGCGGGCCTGGGCCTGGGAAAATTCCGGCATGGTGATCAGGAAGAATTTTCCGCCGGAGACCAGCAAAGAGGTCTTTATCCCTTTCTGCAGCAGCAGCTCTCCCGGCTTTTGGGTGTGGGACCTGGTGGGCCAGGGGCCCAGCGCCACATGGTATGTCTTCAGATTATGCTGGGTTTTAATCACAGAAACCTCTACCCCCTTTTGCTCCAGAGCATTTTTCACCTGCTGGCAACTTTCCGCCATTTGACAGACGGCGAACCGGATCCGGAAAACCTCCTCTTTCTTTTCCGAGCTTTCGCTCTTTGATGAAACCTGGGGCGCGGCCTTGGCCACGGGCCGGGAGACAATGGGCTTTATCGGTTTTGACGCATTTTTTTTCTCAACGGGAGACTCCACTGCGGCGGTGGCTGGCTTTTCCGCCTTTTCCGGCGGGGCCACAGGCGCCCTGGATGGCGTCTCCACAACCGCAGGCTTGGTCTTTTTTGGCCGCGATTCTTCAGTGAGGGCTATTTTGGTATTAAGCTCCGGAGCGCTTTTCTCTTCCGGTGGCGCCCCCTTTTTTGTGTCGGGGCTTTCGACGGAGGCTTTTTCTTTCCCATCCTCGGCTTTCATAGCCGGGGAAACAGCTTTCCCTCTGTCAGCCTTTTGAGCCGTATTCCCCAAATCCGCATCACCAGTTTCCCGGCCAGCCCGTCCGCCACTGCCGATATAAAACAGCCCCGCCAGCAGGAGGACAACTATGACGCTGTCCAGGATGAAAGTCCGCACAGGGTTCGGCTTGCGTTTCCTTTTTGGTGTGTTCAGTTGCTCTTCAGGGTCGGACGGGCCCATCAAATTCTTAAATACCTTGAGCAAGTTAAAATCCGGCAATGGCATCTACTCCGCAAGGCCCATGCTTTTCATTCCTTTTCCCTATGCTGGCTCTCTTCGATGATCTTCCCGGCTATATTGGCGGGCGCCTCCTCATAGCCGCTAAGCTTCAGCGAAAAGCTCCCCCGCCCCCCCGTGATAGAGCGCAGATCCGGAGCGTAGGAGAGCACCTCCGCCATAGGCGCCAGAGCGTTGATCCTGTGGCTGCCATCACCGGCTTCGATCCCCAGCACCCGACCACGGCGCTGGTTCAGATCCCCCATCACATCACCAACACATTCCTCCGGAGCTTCCACTTCCATCTCCACTATCGGCTCCAGAATCACCGGTTTGGCCGCCATAAAAGCCTCGCGGAAAGCCTCCCGCGCCGCCACCTTGAACGCCATTTCCGAGGAATCCACATCGTGGAACTTTCCATCGAACACCGTCACCTTGCAGCCCTGCACCGGGTAATGGGCCAGCACCCCTTCGGCCATGGTTTCGCGCACCCCTTTTTCTATGCCGGGTATATACTGCTTCGGTATCACCCCGCCCACAATGGCGTTGACGAATTCGAAATCCCTGGAATCCCCCAGCGGCTCGATCTCCAGGTGGCAGTCGGCGAACTGGCCATGGCCTCCCGATTGTTTCTTCAACCTGCCATGCCCCTTGGCCTTGCCGCGGATCGTTTCCTTGTATGCGATCTTTGGCGGCTTGATCTCCACCTCCACTCCATACCTCTCCTTGAGTTTGCCGATGGCGACCTCGATATGCACCTTCCCCATGCCGGAGATGACATATTCCTTGGTGGTCTTGTCTATGCCGGACCTGAGGGAAGGATCCTCCTCCTGGATCTTGGCCAGCGCCACCGCCACCCTGTCCTCATCCCCTTTGCTTTTCGGCGCCAGGGCAAAGGTGATCACCGGGTTGGGCTGCGACGGCTTAATGAACGTGAACTTCTCCCGGGCGCTCCCCAGCGTATGCCCGGTGGTGGTGGTCTTTAGCTTGGCCACCGCCACAATATCCCCCATCACAGCCGCAGCCTGGTGCGTCTGCTTTTTCCCATGCAGCTCCAGCAGGGAGCCAAGATGCTCCTTTTCCCCGGTGGAAACGTTCAATATATTGCTGTCGGAACTGAAGGAGCCGGAGTATACCCGGAACACGCTGAGCCGACCCGCAAAGGGATCGGCGAAAGTCTTGAACACATACGCCGCGGGAGGGCCGTCCGGATTCGGAGCGACTTCCACCGGATTTCCGTCTCCATCCTCGGCCAGGGCCGGGCCCATATCCAGCGGGGATGGCATAAAATTGACGATAAGATCCAGCGTTTTTCTCACCACGATATTAAGCAGGGCCGAGCCGCACACCACGGGGGTGATCTCCCCGGCTATGACCGCCCGGCGGAACCCCTTGTACAGATCCTCGTCGGCCAGGGCGCCGGTCTCCATGAAAACGTCCAGCAGCTTTTCATCGGTCTCCGCCACCGATTCGATCAGTTCCTGGCGCTCTTTATCCGCCAGCTCCCGCAAATCCTCCGGGATTTCCTCTATGGTGAACTTTCCTTCCCCATCCTTTTGATAGACATAAGCCTTCATGTATAAAAGATCCACCACGCCCCGGAATTCCGCCCCCTTGCCGATGGGAAGGGTAAGGCGCAATATCTTGGCTTTGAAGACATCGTGGATCTGCTGGATCACCTTCGGATAGTCCGCCCGCTCGTTGTCCATCTTGTTGACGAACAGCAATTTTGGGATTTTTCTGGCCGTCGCCCTGCTCCATATCTTTTCCGTCTGGACCTTGATGCCGGTGTCTGCCGGAATGGGGATGATGACCGAGTCCATGATGGTGAGGGCGGAAAAGGCGTCGTTGATGAAGTTCTGGTCGCCGGGAGTGTCTATGATGTTTACCTTGTGGCCTTTCCAGTCGAAGGAAGCCACGGAGGAGCCAATGGTCAATTGCCGCTTGATCTCTTCAGGATCGTAATCCATGACGGTGGCGCCATCTTCCACCCTGCCCATGCGGTTTACATACCCTGAGTCGTAAAGCATCGCCTCGGCCAATGTGGTTTTACCCGAGCCGCTGTGCGCGGCCAACCCCACATTCCTGATCTCGCCGGGAGTGTACGTTTTCATTCGTTCCTCCAAATAAGTGAGTTTTCGGTCTGGAAGGCCCTACACCGATGGACGCCCCCAAAATGAGCCCATCTATGGTCCAGGTTCAATGTTCGCACATGGCATGGGACAAATGCAAGACGGGTTATCCCCGGCAAGGATTTAACGCCGCCCCGGGGCGCTTCATTGTCGACATCCGTCATCAAACCAGGGTGATAGCAAAGCGTAGGCCCTGCCCGGACAGCGCCCCCTCCACTACAGGATCACCACGGAAGGCCGCTTTTCGGGCTGGAGGGCTGGGCCGCGGAAAGAGGGGATCTGATCCCGGCCAGGAACGCCTCCCGCCCCGCCTGGGTCCCCTTGGCAAAGGCCACCGCCATGGCGGAGGGGTCGGAGGCGGCGGCGATGGCGGTGTTCACCAGCACGGCGGAGGCGCCCATCTCCATCGCTTCGGCGGCATGGGAGGGGGCGCCCAGCCCCGCGTCCACCACCACCGGCACATTTGCGCTCTCGATGATTATGGCGATGCTGTCTTTGGTCCTTATCCCCTGGGCGCTGCCAATGGGGGAACCCAGGGGCATCACCGTCACGCATCCGATCTCCTCCAGGCGCTTGGCCAGCACCGGGTCCGCCTGGATGTAGGGGAGCACCTTGAACCCCTCCTGGACCAGTATGCGGGCCGCCTTTAAGGTCTCCATGGAATCGGGCAGAAGATACCTCGGTTCGGGGGTGACCTCCAGCTTCACCCAGTCCGAGATTCCCGCCGCCCGGGCCAGCCGGGCCAGCCGGACCGCCTCCTCGGCGTCTCTGGCGCCGGAGGTGTTGGGCAGGATAAGGTAATCAGCCGGGTCCAGGTATTTGAGGATATGATCCTCCGGATCGTTGATATCCACCCGCCGGAGGGCCACCGTCACAATTTGCGAACCGGAGGCTTTTATGGCTGCGGCCATCTGTTCCGGGGCGCGGAACTTTCCCGTGCCGGTGAGCAGCCGGGAGCTGAATTTCCGTCCAGCTATGATTAAATCGTCGTTGTTTTCCATTTTCCCTGATCTTGTCTTACTCGCCATTATATGCCATCCAGCGGGACGCGGAATATGTCCTGAGGGATTTTGGCGGGTGGCCATGGTTTCGGCCAACCCCCATTTGAACGAGAAACCGGCCTACAGGTGGCCTGCGATGACAGTCTTTATGATAATGCTGCAAAACAGGAGCGCAACGAAAGTCAGGATGACAATCACCAGAGTCTTCTGGCTGATGAAGAACTTGTTTTCCTCGTCGTTCATAATTAGCGGCCTTTTTATATGGTCAGATCGAACAGGAGCAGAAGATAGACCGCCGGCAGATGGATCAGGGAGAAGAAGAAGATTCGCATGGCCAGCCGGGCCGGGGAGAGCAGAAAGGTCATGGTCATGGCGATATTGACCACCCCCAGCGTCAAGGCGCCGGCCAGGTATATCCCCCCCGCCATTCCAATGTACCAGGGGATGACGGAGGCCCCCGCCAGAATGAAAGACCAGAGGACGATCCGGCGCTTTGTCCCCTCCACCCCCACCACAACGGCGTGGTTGTTCACCCGGGCGGCTTTATATTCCTCGATATACTTGAGGGCCAGCGACCAGAAATGGGGATGCTGCCAGGCGAAGATGATCAGGAACATGGCCAGGGCGTATTCATCCAGGACGGGCCGGACGGCGGTGTAGCCGATCACCGGTGGCAGGGCGCCGCCGATTCCACCGGCGAAAGTGGCCAGGGGCGTCCTGCGTTTCATTATCAGAGTGTACACCACCACATAAATGAATATAGAGGCGGCCAGCAGCGCGGCGGTCAGGGTGTTGATTTCCTCAAAGGCGGCGGTGACGGAGACCACAGACCCGCTCAGGCCGAAGATCATCACCCCGGCGGGGGAGAGGGAGCCTGACGGGATCGGCCGTCCGCTGGTTCTTCTCATGATCAGGTCGATGTCCCTGTCGATATAGTTGTTCAGCGCAGCGGCGGCGGCGGTGGCCAGGCCGATGGAGAACATGGTCCAGAACACCAGGGAGGAGGAGGTGGGCAATCCTGGCCCCGCCACATACATCCCGCAGAGGGCGGAGATGATGACCATGGCCACGATTCCCGGCTTGATCACCACCAGGGAAGGGGGAAGCCATCCCTCGGCCTCTTCGGCCACATACACGGTGGTGTTTTCCCGGTTCATTCTTTTCTATGTCCCCTCAGTTTGAAGATCTTTTCTGAAATAAGGCGCGGCTCTGAATACAAGCCATCCGTATAGGGCGAAGCCATTGGCGCCGTGGAGAACCACATATGGAAAATACATGCTGCTCCAGACGATATACGCCCCGATGGTGGCCTGGGCCAGAATGAACAGGAAAGTCACCGAAGCGTTGACCTGGTCATGCCCTTTTCGGAGACAGTCTATCATATAAACCAGGGAAATCGTGAATATAATCAGGGCGTTCAAGCGATGAATAAACTGCAGGGTGATCTTGAGATCGATAAAATCGGGAACCCACACCCCTTTGCAATATGGAAAGTCGGGGCATGCCAGGGAGGCCTGGCCATAGCGCACCAGAATGCCCAGCAGCACCTGGGCCACCACGAAGCCGAGCATCAGCAGATAGAACTTCTCCACCTTCTCCCCGGGAGACTGGGGGAGCATGCGAAAGGTCAATATCATGAGGGTGAAGATGGTGGCCGCCAGGATGATATGGGTGGAGATCAGGAGCACGTCGAAGAGGCTCTCCAGATTCGGCGCTTCGGAGAGCACCACGAAAGCCCCCAGCCCGGCCACAACGCCGGTGAGGATGAGAGCGATGAGAGTGAACCATCTGGTGACGCTCCCCTTGATCTTGAGCCAGATCAATATGGTGGACAGCAGCACCAGCGTTCCGGTGAAGCTGGCCATCAGCCTGTGCCCCATCTCTATCCAGTTGTTATAGGGCGCCGGAGGAATCACCGCGCCATGGCACAAAGGCCAGTCCGGGCAGGCCAGCCCGGAGCCTGATGTGGTCACCACATTGCCCATCACCATCAATATATACGTGGCCGCGATGGCCAAGCCCACTACTACCCTAATCACGCTCTCCCCCTGCGATTGAATCCTGAATCTGATAATTTAAATAAGAAAGGGCGGGTCCGGCTGTCCCCTGTTCGGGAACAGCGCCAGACCCGCCGTTATATTACCGCATTACTTGGCTAATGAAGTCAAGCCTTCTCGTAATTATACGGAGTCCAATCCTCAGAGACAGTCGGAGGAGTGGGGAAGTTGCCCGGCCCGGGAGGGGATTCGGTATGGGTCCACTCCAGCGAGGCCGAACCCCAGGGGTTCTTGTCCGCCGCTGGCCCGGCGATGGCGCCATGGATCCAGTTGATGAAAGTCAAGGTCATGGCCACGGCGACAAGGAACGCCCCCACTGTGGCCATCCGCTGGGCTCCCTGGAATTCGGGGAACATGGCGTAGTCATAGTATCGCCTGGGCATTCCCTCCACACCGATTCCGAACAGCGGAATGAAGGTCACATGCACACCAATGAAGTTGATCACGAAGCTTATCTTGCCAAGGGTCTCGTTGTACATCTTTCCTGTCATCTTCGGGAACCAGTGGTATATGGCGCCGAACAGGGCGAAAGTGGCTGTGATACCCATGATGAAATGGAAGTGCGCCATAACGAAATAGGTCTCCGCCAGATGCAGGGTGAGCGAGGTCATGGCCAGCGGAATGCCGGTCAGCCCCCCCAAAAGAATCAAAAACAGGCACGACGAGGCGTACAACATACCCGTAGAGTAATGGATGGAGCCCCTGTACAGGCTCCCCA
>JAOUPQ010000144.1 GCA_029879765.1 Nitrospinota bacterium
GCTACGGCCCGCAGCGACATATCCATAGCAGCAGCCACGTTTTGCGACGCTCTATACTGCATCCTCATGGCTTCTCCGTAATCACATCCACAGAGCGGGCTACGGCCCGCAGCGACATATCCATAGCAGCAGCCACGTTTTGCGACGCTCTATACTGCATCCTCATGGCTTCTCCGTAATCACATCCACAGAGCGGGCTACGGCCCGCAGCGACATATCCATAGCAGCAGCCACGTTTTGCGACGCTCTATACTGCATCCTCATGGCTTCTCCGTAATCACATCCACAGAGCGGGCTACGGCCCGCAGCGACATATCCATAGCGGCGGCCCCGTCTTTCGACGCTCTATCCTGCATCCTCATGGCTTCTCCGTAATCACATCCACAGATTCGGCGCCTGCACGCCGGGAGGCGTCCAGCACTTGCACCACGGCGGATAGGGTCGCGTCCTTGTCTCCCCGCAGCGACACCACCTTCACCCCTGTCCGGGCCATGGAGGTTCTCAGGAAAGGCTCCAGCTCTTCTGGCTCCACAGGGCTCCCCTGGTGGAACACATTGCCGCTCTTGTCTATGGAGACCATGAGCGGTTCCTTGTTGGAAGTCGGCTCGGAGGATTCCGCATCCGGCAGGTCCAGGGCGATTCGCTCGTTGTTGATGAAGTCCGCCGTCAGAAGAAAGAACACCAGCAGAAGGAACATAAGATCGATCAGCGGTGTCAGGTTCATCGCGTGGCGGCTTCGTCGCCTGCCTTCAAATTCCATCCGCCACCTCCGTGGGGTGGACCACCCGGTCATCGGCCATGGGCATGCTCCTGGCGCCCAGCTTTTCCAGAGTCACCGATGCGTATTCCTTCATCACCGCCGCGCGACCGTCCGCCATCCCTTCCAGCATATGCAGGATGAACAGGATGGGGATCGCCACGGTCAGTCCTTCGGCGGTGGTGAGCATCGCTTCCCATATGCCCCCCGCCAGGGCGGAGGCGTTGACTTTCCCTCCCGCGTCCTGGATCACCTGAAAGGCTTTTATCATCCCCAGCACTGTGCCGAAAAGACCGATCAGCGGCGCCGTGTTGCCAAAGAACGACAAGGTGCGGAACCCGCGCTCCATCCGACGCAGCTGGAAGGAGCCTGCCCTGGAAGCGACCCGGCCCAGGTCCGCCACTCCCGATTTCCATGCCTCCAACATCGCCTTCACCACCGCCGCTTCCGGTCCCTTCAGTGAATCTATCGGAGTGGATCCGTTTTTTGGAGGGAGTACGTTCATATATTCGTCCGGTGAGGCCTGGCTCCTGCCCAGAAATGCAAAGAAAACCAGGCGCTCCAGCGCCAGCCCCAGCCCGGCCACCGAATAGGCCAGCAGAACCCATATCACCGGCCCTGATTTATCCGCCAATTCCCAAAATCCTGTCATCTCAATACTACGATCCTATTAGTTGTTTTTGATTTCCCATAACCCGATATCCGGCATCCCTGATGGTGTGGCCAAACGTCGGAGCATGCGGACCCGAGCCGCAAATGGAAAAAAGAGACCATGGCGCATTAACCAGCCAGTTTTTGCAAGGTGGCGTGGCGCCGCCGGAGGGCTATTTGTTTATCAGGCCCGGCCGACGGATGCTCCCATGGAAAAGATGGTCAGCGGTTGGGAGGAGGTGGATCTAAAGCGATATGGGCTGTGGACGGGGGCCAGTCATGGTTGATGGGGGTCACATATCCAGATGTTAAAATCCAGAGCCCATCTCCCTGGAAAAATACAGCGTCGGCCACGGCGCCCCCGCCCAGGGATCCGTGCTGGGGGGCGGACCGCACGCAACAACAGCAATCCTTGCAGATGATTTTGGTCTCGCCGGTGGTGGCGCTATCCATCATGTGAGGGCAGACCATCTGGGACATGGAGCGCTTTAACTGGTCGTGGCTGGTCTCCGGAATGGGGCGGATCAGGGTGATGTCCAAAGAACTTGATTCGCTGACAGACAGTTCCGGCGCCGGATCATCAGGAAAATGGCCCATCCCGCCAGCCTGCTCCATCGCCATATGCATGGGGCAATCCCCGGCCATAGTGGCCAGAGCCGGGCGAGCCAAAGCCGCCAACCAGACAAAGGTCATTAGAACCGCCAGACGGATAATTCGATCTGCCATCGTAAAGACAAAACACCCATTGAATTGATCTTATCAGTATAAGGCCCCGGGAATTGAGAAGTCAACAAGCTGGAAAGGACCACGGACCGGGGGCGATAAGTATGGGTATTGCCTGAAGGGGAGGTTATAGGTTAAACTTTGTCGTTGCTATATTAAGGAATGACCCATGGCGAAAATTGACGCGTTTTTTAAATTGATGCACGATCAGGGCGCATCCGATCTTCATATGGTGTCCGGCCAGCAGCCGATTATCCGACTTCATGGCGAACTGGAGAGGATCAAATATAAAGTACTTCAACCCGAAGAGTTGAAAACCATGCTTTATGAGATCGCCGCCGAGGACAAGATAAAGCAGTTCGAGGAAACCGGCGATATCGACTTCGGTTACGAGATCCCCGGCATAGCCCGATACCGCGCCAACTTCTTTAACCAGAAATACGGCATAGCCGCGGTGTTTCGCGAAATTCCCTCCACCGTGCTCACCAGCGAGCAGCTGGGCCTGGGCCCCATATTCAACAAGATGGCCACGCTCAACAAAGGCCTGGTGCTGGTCACCGGCCCCACAGGCTCCGGAAAATCCACCACCCTGGCCGCTATTGTGGATTACGCCAATAAAGTCCGCAAGGACCATATCCTCACCGTCGAGGATCCTATCGAGTTTGTGCACAAGTCCGCCTCCGCCGTGGTGAACCACCGGGAAGTGCATATGCACACCAAGTCTTTCGCCGCGGCCCTCAAAGGCGCCTTGCGCGAAGATCCGGACATCATCCTGGTGGGCGAAATGCGAGACCTGGAGACCATATCCCTGGCTTTGGAAGCCGCCTCCACCGGCCACCTGGTGTTCGGCACCCTGCACACCCAATCCGCCGCCAAAACCGTGGACCGCGTCATCGACGTTTTCCCCGCAGGGCAACAGGCCCAGATCCGCACCACCCTTTCCGAATCGTTGAAGGCGGTGGTGGCGCAGAACCTTTTCCGCAAGGCGGGGGGCAAAGGGCGGGTTGCGGCGCTGGAGATCATGATCTGCATTCCGGCCATCGCCAACCTTATTCGAGAAGCGAAAACCTTCCAGATTCCTTCATCGATCCAGACCGGAAAGAAGTTCGGCATGTGCTCGCTGGATGACGCCATTTTGGATCTGTTGAAGCAGGGGATTATCACCGCGGAAGACGCATATGATAAATCGATCCAGAAAGACAGGTTTGTCGGTTACCTGAAAGAGCCGCCAGACGTCTTCGGTTGATCGGGCGCAAGGGCCGACGGATGAGTTTTTCCGAAGCGGCAAACTTCATCAGGCAGCGCCAGCGCTTTTTGATCACCAGCCACGTTAACCCCGATGGCGACGGCATCGGCGCCATGATGGGGCTGGAGAGGGCCTTGCGCAAACTTGGCAAGGAGGGAATCATGATCCTGGAAGCCGAGCCGCCGAAGATCTTCAGCTTTCTCCCCGAATATGATCGCCTGAAAAGTCTTGCGGATTTCCAACATGCCCCGCAATATGACGCGGCCATCCTGGTGGACTCCCCCACGCTGGAGCGGGTGGGGAAAGTGGCCGACTTTCTAAAACCGGACATCCCAATGCTGAATCTGGACCACCACGTTTCCAACCAGTACTTCGCTCCGGTGAACCTGGTGGAGCCCACCTTTTCCTCCTCCGCCGAAATGGTATACCGGCTGGTGGTGGAGCTGGGCCTGGCGCCGGACAGCGGATGCGCCGAGTGCCTCTACACCGGGATCATCATCGACACCGGCAGGTTCCGCTTTTCCAACACATCGCCGGACACCTTGCGAGCCGCCGCGGCACTGGTGGCCGCCGGGGCGCGACCAGATATCATATCGGAAAAAATCTATGAAAAGAACACCCTGGAGACCACTCGCGCCCTGGGGAAGTTTATCGCGTCGCTAAGCCTGGAACTGGACGGGAAGGCCGCCGTAGGGTCTTTTGAAAACGAATTCATAACTTCCGAGGAGTATCAGCGGGTGGAGACGGAAGGATTCGTCAACCACGCCTTGTCCATCGAGGGGGTGGAGGTGGCTGCGTTTTTGAAGGAAGTGGAAAAAGGGAAAACCAGGGCCAGCCTGCGGTCGCGGGGAGGAATGGACGTGAACAAGCTGGCGGGCGCTTTTGGAGGAGGCGGCCACTCCAGGGCCGCCGGATGCACCATCATGGCGCCCATGGCCCAGGCGAAAGCGCAATTGCTGGAGCAGATGGCCAAAAGGCTGGGATAGCGCGCCCCGCCTGGCCGACAGGCTGGGGCGCTCCCGAAAGGTTCAGTTACAGCTTTCCGTGGTGGATGGTACTTTCCCGAAGAGCAGCAGAAAATTCTCGAACGGTCCCATATTCTGCATAGCCTCCCACATGGAGCCCTGGAAGTTCAGCTTGCCGGTCATCATCCCCCCCATGGGGCCAACTTCTCCCTTGCCCATGGCGATCCAATGCTTGGTCTCGGCGTACATAAGAAAATCCCATTCCTTATCGAACATGGGGCCGGCGTCGGCGCATATGGCCGCGTTGTCCTTGTCCACAAACTTAAGCTGCACATGAGGAGAGCTGGGGCAATCGGAGCGGTATATTTCTATGATTCGAAATCCCCGGCCGTCCTTGTCCCCCTCGATCCAGCCGGACTCCTTGAGCCCCTTGGTCAAAACCGGATCCGCGTTCCAGGCGGCGCAGGCGGCCTTCCCCCACTCGTTGGAGAGCATGACCACAGGTTTGTCTTTGGATTCTGTCTGTTTTTCCGTCGCGGAAGCCGCGGTTTCGGATTTGGCCACTTCGTCCTCCTGGGCCATGGCGGCGCCGGAGCCAAGAAGCAAGGATATGGCAAAAATAATAGCGATTCGCATCAGGATACCCCCAATAATTTAATAGTTTAGGCCGGATTTTTACGCTTTTGGGGCGTTTGGGCCGGACCACCGAGATATGGGTGATAGATTCACTAAAGGTGAGAAGGATTCATAATAACAAATGAAATCCCTCCAGCGGCTACAGCCCCGCCAACGCTTCCTCCAGCTGGATCTGGCTTTTGTAATCCTCGATCATGCGGATTCCATAGTCCTGGCCGATCACCACAGTGGTTCCCATGGTGGCGCCATAAGCGTTCAGCGCTTTCTGCCGCTCGTCCACCAGGATGATGAAGGGGCTTTGGGCATATCCCCCCGACATGGCGGCGCGCTTCCCCCCTTCCACCGTTCCGGACACGTAGTCCACAATTATGAATTCCACATCCGGATGGTTCTGCAAGGGACCGTGCAGGATGCTTTGCATATGGCTGTCGCAGATGGGGCACCACATGGCGAAATACAACACCACACCCCGCTTTTCCGCCAGGAGCCCGGCCAGAGTGTGGGGCTGGCCCCATATATCCGGCATGGTAAATTCCGGCGCCCGATCCCCCGGACCCAAAGTCACCGCTCCACCCTGTTTGTTCTCGCCGGAGGGGAGAAGGTCGTCGGTGACGCCGCATCCGGCCAAAAGCAGAAACGCCAGCAAAGGCGCCAATGATTTAGAATACATAAGTCACTCCTGCCGTTAAGATATCCGTGATCGGAAAGTTCTCCCCCCAGTCGTCCTGCTTCACCGCCCTGCTGTAACCCAGCTTGGTCATGAAGGATTTGTCCATGTTGGCGAAGGCGACCACCGCCGACACGGAGCGCTTGCGCAGTCCTGTGGCCGGGTCCGGCTCCCCGTCGATCACCGCCACTCCCTCCCACAGGTCGGAATAGGAAACGGTTAAAGTGATGGTGTCGTCGCTCTCCATGAAATAGGTGTATCCCCCGGAGAGGGAAAAGGAGCGCCGATCCCCCAGCTTCTTGTTGTACGGCTCCACCCAGTGGCCATACTCGCGGTTCACCGGGCGCTCGAAGTGAATGCCATAGGAGTATGCCATGGCCACGGTCCAGGGCCATATGGTCTTCTCCACAGAAGCCGAAGCGTCCAGCCGATAGAATCCCCGACCGGTGACATCGAAGCTGCGGCTGGCCTCGTCGAAAGGGGAAACCCCGGTGGGGAGGGTCAGCCCCAATCCCAGATAGGCCGCGGGGATCAGGTCCTCCAGGGTTTCCACGCTCCAGACACAGGTCACCACATCGAAGGTCTCATATAAAAGAGTCAGGGTGGTGTCTCCCGGGCCAGTGGAAGTGGTCCTGGAATTTTCATAGAAGTTTTCGTTGCGCACCATGGGGAGCACCGCGCTGATCTGCCACCTGTCAGCTATCCTTTTGCCATACCCCAGGTTCAGCCGATACTGCCGCAGGTCCGATCCTGGCGGATCGGGCAATATTTTCCCATCGCGGTTCCAGTAGCCGTCATATACCTCCATATCGAAAGAGAGGTCCATCATCCAATCCCCGGTTTTAGGCAGAACCAGCGCCGCCCCCCCGCCGCCGCCACAGCATGACCCCGCCAGGGCTGGCGAGGGCGCGAAGAGGAGCAGAACCGCAAAAACAAAAACGGCCAGGGCCGGGCGGACATAAAGTCCACCCAACCCCAGGCGTGAAAGGGAGCCAGTCATCCAGGTAATGGCAGGGCCATTCATGGCGATTCCATTCATGGCGTAACCAGGAAAGTCTGGTAATCATTGGACCCATTGGGCGCAGATCCGTCCGTGGTGCACTGGGAGCCATCCACAGACATACGGATGTAAATGCTGCCCTGGACCCCGGCCTTGGGCCCGGTCAATCCGCCGATCATGTAATGACCGCCTCCATGATCCATCATGGCGCCCCAGCTTGCCTTGTCGGTGGAAACCTCCACATGCGCCCCCCCGATATGGGGATAGGTGAACATGTCCTGTCGGGCGGCGATGAAGATGCGGAAAGTATCGGCGCCGGTCATTCCCTCATTGAAGAGGAAGTATGGCATGGGCTGCATTCCTCCTCCCAAAGCCATGATCCTTTTGGTCTGGCTCGAAAGCTTCGCCATGGCTGTATCTTTTCCGGCCATGGCCACATTCAGCATGAAGGTGGCGGTCTCCCCCTCCACGTTGACGCCAAGGCTCCACTTGCCTGCCATGATGTAATAAAGGGTGCAGGTGTATGTCCCGTCCCCGTTGTCCACCACAGCCTCGGCGGGTGTGCCATGGGTCATTCCCATGTCGGCGGTGGAGCGCATTCCGCCCCCCATATCCATCATCGGCGCCAGTGTGACCGCCAGACCAGGCGTCGCGACCCCAGCTTTTTTCACCTTCAGGGTGAACGACGATTTGCCCATGGCAGGAGGTGCGTCGGCGGAGTACTCAATCGCATAGGACGCGGTGGAAACGGTGTCGTTATAGCCGGAGGAACTGCCCGAGTCGGAGCTGCCACAGGCCGTCAGCGCCACGGCAAATAAAGCCATGGCAGCAATCGCATATCTGTTCATTCGTATTGATCCTTTTATTCTGATGTTTGCGGCGCCCGAAGGATGCCAGGCCGGTATGCCAGCCCATGGACCTCGCGCGGACGCCAGTTATAATTGCGGGGTTAATTCCCGCCATCGATGGTGAACGAAAGGATCAGGCTGTGGGGGGTCTGGGCTCCGGGCCTTGCTTGTGGGAAGAATATTTTGATTGACGGGCAAACCCCGCCACATTGATCAAGGTTTCAGGATAGTCCTCCTCCCCCCCCGTTTCGAGAATTGGAGAAGCTGTGGAATGGGACATGGAAGGACTCTCCGATACCGGAGAAGAGGGGCTGCAACGGGTGG
>JAOUPQ010000145.1 GCA_029879765.1 Nitrospinota bacterium
CGGCGCCTCCACCACCATCGCCAACTATATCCTCCCGGACTATCTGGGCTGCTTTCGGAAAAGCTTTCCTGAATGCATGATAGAAATGACGGTGAACAACACGGACCTGATCGAGCAAGCGATTCTGTATAACGAGATAGACCTGGGGCTGGTGGAGGGGCCTCTCCAGCACCCTGGCAAGGTAAACTCCAGCCTTTTCATGAAAGACGAGCTGGTGGTGGTCTTTTCCTCCTCCCATCGCTTTTTTGGCCGATCCCAGATATCCCTGGAAGATTTCCGGGGGGAGCCGTTGATCCTCCGGGAGAAGGGATCCGGCACCCGCAAGGTGTTCATGGGCGCCATGGACATGGATCATGATCCGCTGAAGGTGGTGATGGAACTGGGGGACACGGAGGCGATCAAGCGGATGCTGGAGAGCGATTCGGGAGTGGCTGTGATATCCCTCTCTGCGGTCCATAGGGAGGTCAAGTCCAAATCGCTGGCCATGGCCAGGATCAAGGGATGCCCCATGCCGAGGCTGTTCAACATGATATTGCTCAAGGGGAAGTATATGTCCAACCCTGTGCAGGAGTTCATCCGGATTCTGGATCCGCTGGAAAAACCGGCAATTGTTCCGGCGCCCTGAAAACGGAAAGCGGGCGCCCTGCGCCATGGCCAATCTTCGCCGGGGAGCATGCGCCCCCCTTTTTGCGAACCCTTCCGCCGTTTTTGTTATCATCTTTATATAGCGCAAGGCGATTTGCCTTTCAAAACAACCTTAATTTCACATACTGGTTTTAATATGAACGACAATCAACCATCCAATCCCCTGGCCCAGGTCCACGAGACCCTGGAGCAGATGGAGACCCTGGCGCCGGATAGCGTGTTCGGGTTCAAATGCCACGACAAGCTCTCCTGCTGGGGGGAGTGCTGCAAGAACCCCAACCTGTTCCTGACCCCGTACGACATTCTGCGGCTGCGAAAAAGCGTTCCCCTTCCTTCGGGCGAGTTCCTGACGAAGTATACCGAGTCCTACGTGGGGCCGGATTTTGGCCTCCCCGTGGTGCGGATGAAGCATGACGAAAAAGGGGGATGCCCTTTCCTTTCCGAGTCCGGATGCGGTGTGTATGAAAACCGGCCCACATCCTGCCGCACATACCCCGTGGGCCAGGCGGTGAGCTCCGGCACGGGGAAAGGGGACTCGCAGAAAGTCTTTTTCAAGGTCAAGGAAGACTATTGCCAGGGCTGGACTGGCGGCGAGGAATGGATCGTGGAAAAGTGGCTGGAGGACCAGGAGGTCTATGAGTATAACAAGAACAACGAATTTTCCGTCCACCTCTCCTTCCACCCATCATTAGGCGACCCCAAGGATATGGACGAAAAGACCGTGGACATGATCTTCATGGCCCAGTACGACCTGGACAGGTTCCGGGAGTTCGTCTTCAAGTCAAGCTTCCTGAAGCGATTTGACCTGAACGAGGACCTGCTGGAACGAGTGGGGGAAGATGACGAAGCGTTGCTGGACCTGGGCCGGCGCTGGATAAGCTTTTTCGCCCTGGGAGGCCTGGCCGCCCTGAAAATCAGGGAGTAGGGAAAATTCGGTTGTAAAACCACCATCCAGGTTCCATTATATAAGAAGCAGTTAATACCATAATCGGGGACAGGAAATGTACGAAGCGCTGTCGATCATATTCGGTGTGATCGGGTTTATTCTGGCCGTGGCTGTAGTCATCAACAGCTTTGTCACCAAGAAAAGAAAACTGATGGCCAAGACCAGGGAAAAGGACGAAAACCCCGGCAAGGCTCAATAGCTGGAATCCTGAAGCAGGCCTTGCCGGATGACCACCCAGCAACCGCGCCAGCTTTCCCTTTTCATCGCCACGTCCCTGGACGGATTCATAGCAACCCCCGATGGCGGGGTGGACTGGCTGTTCCACGATCAGGATTATGGGTACACCCAGTTTTTCGATTCCATAGACACCGTCGTGACCGGGCGAAAGACCTTCGACCAGTCACTCTCCTTTTCCCGGGATCCCTTCATGGGAAAACAAACCTTTGTGTTTTCTCGATCTGAAGTAAAAAGCGTCCTGCCCCGGACTGAATATATCCGGAAGGATCCTGTGGAATTCACGCGCTCGCTCAAAGCCGGACCGGGCCGGAAAATCTGGCTGGTGGGGGGCGCCCAGATCAATGGGCTGCTGGTTGGCGCCGGGCTTATCGACGAAATAATAATGTCGATCCACCCGGTGGCCCTGGGCCGGGGGGTTCACCTCTTTGGGCAGGAGGGGAGCCTATGTGACTACCGATTGGCCGATTCCCAGGTATTTGAAAGCGGACTGGTCCAGCTAAGTTACATGCTTCGCTCATAACCTGGCGATTGAAACTTCCAGGTCATGTCGAATTCGCGCATTTATTTTCTTGACTGCGTTATATCCACCATGTAACATTTCCAATTTGCATAACGGGGTCAGCCCTTATGTTATTCCGGCCCTGATCAAGGGGTCGGTATTTTCCGCGCGGCGCGGGTTAATGATCGTTTGGGAGAATATTTTGCAGGTAAAGGTTATCAACCAGCAAGTGGATCAGGCCTTAAAGGCGCTGAAGCGTCAGCTTTTAAAGGATGGTCTCTGGAAGGAGTTGAAGAAACGACGCTCATACGAGAAACCATCGGCAAAGCGAAAACGAAAGCAAAAAGAGGCCCTGAAAAAGAGAAGAAAGGCCCAGAGGTTCGGCTACAGCCGATAACCTCTTCTCCATATCACGCCATTGTCGGCGTCGAATGGGTTTTTGTTTTCCGGTCAATGAATTTGTCTATGCGCTCTGGGCCGCGTTACGAATTTAGCAAGGCCGCGTCAGCCCGTCAATAAACCTCGCCCCACGGCTCTTAACAGGCAGGATCTGATATGGTTGTTGGGATATGCAAAATCAGATTCGCCATCCGGCAATCAAGATCACTTAAGGACAAGCGCCAGGTACTGCGTCGTTTGAAGGACAGGATGAAAAACAAGTTTAATATCTCCGTGGCGGAAGTGGACAACCACGACCTCCACCAGACCGCCCAGATAGGCCTGGCCGTGGCCGCGGCGGACGCCGCCCACGCCGACAGCCAGCTCCAGTCCGCCCTTAATTTTGTCTCCATGGAAGTCGAGATCCTCGATGTCTCCACCGAGCTTGTGAATCTGTAGGCCGGAGAATCCGATGCGCCGATTTTCCAGGGCGGATCGCCTGTCCGAGGAGATAATCAAATACGTCGCCACCATCATAAGAGACGATATGCGCGATCCTCGCCTGGAGGGGATGATCTCCTTCACCCGCGCCGAGGTGAGCAAGGATTTGAAATACGCCACCTTGCATGTCTCCGTGTTCGGGGACGAAAAAAAGAAAAATGACGCCTTCACCGCCCTGTCCCGGGGCGCAGGGTTCATCCGCGGCAGACTGGCGGAGAAGATGCGGGTCCGGGTTCTTCCGGAGATCCGCTTCAAGCTGGACGATTCTATCGAGCATGGAGCGAAGATCGCCAAACTGCTGAAAAAAGCTGAAGAAGATTACGACAACAATAACGAAGACGAAAACGAAAATATACCAGAGTGACAATATCAATGGACGGTTTTCTTATAATCGAAAAGCCTGGCGGAATCACCTCCGCCGAGGTGATACGGGTGATAAAAAGGGCTATCAAGCCGAGCAAGATAGGCTATCTGGGCACTCTGGATCCTCTGGCCACCGGCGTGCTGGTGGTGGCGCTGGGCAGGGCCACCAAACTGATCCCCTTCATGGAGAAACAGGACAAGGAATATGACGCCCTGATGACCCTGGGTGTGGAGACCGACACCCAGGACAGCGAGGGGAAGCCCCTCCATGAAGCGGACCCTTCCGCCATCACCGAGGAACAGGTGAAGGCCAGCTTCGAGAAATTCGTGGGGGAGATCGATCAGGTGCCTCCCATGTTCTCCGCTAAAAAGCAGCAGGGCCAGCGCCTGTACACCCTGGCTCGCCAGGGGATCACCGTGGACCGCCCTCCGGTGCGTGTCACCATCCGCTCCCTGAAGTTCATAGAAAAAATCGGGCCCGTGGTCCGGCTTATCGCCACGGTGTCCACCGGGGCCTACATGCGCACTCTCTGCCACGATATTGGCAACGACCTGGGAGTGTACGCCCATCTTTCCGGGCTGGTGCGGCTGCGCTCCGGCATATTCCGCGTGGAGGACGCCATAGCGCTGAACTCTGTGACCTATGAGAACATGGATGAAGTGGAAAAGCGATTGATCTCCCTGTCGGACGGGCTGGGACACCTGCCCTTGGTGAAAGTGGTCCCCCACTCCTTGGAACGGCTGAAGGACGGCATCCCGCTGGGAGTTTCGGACGTGATAGAATTCCAGGGGGAACCGGAAGCGGAATTGATCCGCATAGTAAACCGCAATGGAGATCTTATCGGCGTGGGCGCCCACCAGGGGCCACCCATGGCGGGTTTTCCCTTCAGCACGATAAAGCCAAAAAGGGTGCTGGGCGCCGACCGATAGGCGGCCCAGGAGGGCCTGGCGCCCTCAGGGCCAAACCCGGCCCGCTGTTTTTGGCGCCATGGAGGAAAAAGCGATGAGCCCGTTCAAGATGGCATGGCGCAACCTGTGGCGCAATCGCCGCCGCACCATCGCCACCACCAGCGCGCTGACCCTTGCCCTGCTGGTGACCGTGCTCTATTCGAGCATGCTGGAGGGATACCTGGTCAACATGATCAGCGACTCTTTGGACTATGAAATTGGCGCAGCCCAGGTTTTCGCCGAGGGCTATCAGGAAAAACCATCCATCTACACCAGCATGGAAGACTCCGAAGCCATAGTAAACCGGCTGGAAAAAGCGGGCCTGCCCGCCACCGAGCGCCTGCTGGGCGCCGGGCTTGCCGCGGCGGGGGATTCCTCGGCGGGAGCGCAACTGCTGGGGGTGGATGTGGCCCGGGAGGCCAATGTCCTGACAATTCACCTGCAGATACATCAGGGCCAGTGGCTGGACCCGGAGGATCCCTCGGGCGTGGTGCTGGGCCGCAAGCTGGCCAACACCCTGGGGGTGGAGATCGGCCAGGAGCTGGTGGTGCTGTCCCAGAGGACGGACGGGGGGATCGCCAACGAGCTGTACCATGTGCGCGGCGTCTTGCGCAACGTTGGCGATATGACAGACCGGGCCGGGTTGTTCATGACGGCTCCGGCGTTTCGAGAGCTCATGTCCTTTCCCCAGGGGGCGCATCAGATACTGATCAAACGCCAACCGGACATGCTCCTGCCCCAGCTGAAGCAAATGGCCCAGCAACTGGCCCAGGGGCGCGTGGTCCAGACCTGGCGCCAGCTTATCCCCGCCCTGGCCACCATGATAGACTCCTCCCGGGGAATGATCTTATTCATGTTCTTCATCCTCAACGTGGTGGTGGGAATCGTGATCTCCAACGCCATGCTGATGGCGGTGTTCGAGCGGATCAAGGAGTTCGGGGTGTTCAAGGCCCTGGGCGCCAGCCCGGGCAGCGTGCTGCTTTTGATCTATCTGGAGAGCATGATGCAGGTCATGTTGGCCATCGTCCTGGGCGGCCTTGTCAGCGTCCCGCTACTCTGGTATCTGTCCACCGTGGGGATCGACATGAAGCAGATGGCCGGCATATCTGTCATGGGCATCGCCATGGCCAGCCAGTGGAAGGCCATAGTCACACCCCAGACTTATGGCGCGCCCGTGGTCATGATGCTCCTGGTGGTATCCATAGCTGTCATATACCCCTCGGTCAAGGCAGCGTTCATCAAGCCTGTCGAGGCTATGCGTTATCACTAAAGGGAAGGGATAATGGGATTTTTCAGTCTGGCGAAGATGGCGTGGCGCAACCTGTGGCGCAACACGCGCCGCACCCTCATCACCCTCTCCTCCATCGCCCTGGCTGTGATGTTCTCCATCCTGGGCGCCGGCATGAACGACCGGGTCTGGAAAGATGTGATCGACGTCGCGGCGCGCATGGGGGGGGGCCATGTCACTATCCAGCATCCGGAATACGCAGATAAACCGACCCTCACCCGCACGGTCATGGATGTGGAAAAAAGGGCGGCCCAGGCCCTGAAGAATGATAACGTCTCCCGGGTGGTCCCGCGTATAGTCGGCCAGACCCTGCTCTCCACCGCCTACGACAGTTTCGGCGCCGGATTTATCGCCTATGACCCGCAGATCGAGGATAACGACACCCTCTCCATCCTGGAAGCGGTGAAAACCGGAGAGGCCTTCTCATCCCCGGATCAGCGCGGCATCCTGCTGGGCGCCACCCTGGCCCGGAACCTGGGAGCCAGAATCGGCAAAAAGGTGGTGTATACCATGACCAACAAAAATGGGGAGATCGTCCATGGCCTGGCCCGCGTCACAGGGATCATCAAATCAGGATCTCCATCGGTGGACCTGGGGCTCTGCCTTCTGCCCATAGGGGCGGTGCGTAAGGAGCTGGGATATGCCCGGAACGAGGCCACCCAGGTGGCTCTCTTCCTGCGGGACAACCGCCACAGCGACCTGGTGGCCCGCCAGCTGGGCGCGCAGCTTGGAGGCAAATACGAGGCGCTGAACTGGCAGAAGTCCCAGCCGGACCTGGATTCCATGATAGCCATGAAAAAGGGGGGGATGGTCTTTTTTGAACTGCTGATTCTCACCCTGTGCGCCGCAGGTATTTTCAACACGGTCTTCGTCAGCGTCATGGAGCGGATGCGGGAGTTCGGCGTTATGATGGCCATCGGCTTTTCCCCCTGGAGGCTCTTCACCCTGGTGATGCTGGAGAGCTTCTGGCTGGCCATGGTGGGGCTGGTCGCCGGGGCCATGATCACCATCTGGCCCTATCGCTATCTGAACACCACAGGGATGGATCTGAGCGAGATCTATGGCGGAGAAAAGGTGGAACTGGCCGGGATTGGGATGAGTTCTGTATTGAAGGTGGAGATTTATCCGGAAAGCGCCTGGTCCATCGCCGTGGTGGTGGTCATCGCCACCCTGCTCTCCGGCCTGTACCCCGCATGGCGGGCAGGCAGGCTCAACCCGGTGGACGCCATCAAGCTGGTGTAGAGCCCAGGCTCCCCTTTCGGCTCACCCATTCCCGACAGGTGGTTGATCCTTGTGGAAAAATGAATAAACGGCGGGGATAAGCGCCAGGGTTGTAAGTGTGGAGCTGACCAGCCCACCAACCACCGCCCTGGCCAGGGGAGCCTGGGCGTCGGCGCCTTCACCAATCGCCATGGCCAGAGGCGCCAGGGCCAGGATTGTGGTGAGGGTCAGAGCATTGGCAACGGATCGCCGAGCTTGTCTAATTTATCGTACCGGCTCGAAAGATCAAAAAAGCCAGGCTGAATCATGTGACGCTCCCGTGTTATTATGCTAATGGCATTTTATCGTATAACCGTTTTGATGGGAATTTTTAAAGGTTCCCTTATATCATTATGCTCATAGCAATTCAATTGGGTATTACGATTTAACAGGAATGTATATTGAATACTCTGATAATGAATGTAGCAATAGTAGCAATAAAGAACTAAAGAAATGCTTAGAGGCATGTACGAAATCAGCTACCGGTAGAGAGAACTATTGTAAATAACTTAAAAAGTGCAAAAGCTCGCGCAGGATGTTGGGCGATTGTGTATGTATCAAGGGCAGCATGTAAAAACTGGTGTTACTATCAATTTGGAGATTAAAAGAATGGCAATAATTAGCAGCGAAGATGCTATTGGTGAGCGAATATTATATTCCTCTGACAAGAGCATAATAATA
>JAOUPQ010000146.1 GCA_029879765.1 Nitrospinota bacterium
GGCATGCGGTCCCTGGGAGGGGAATGTGGGATGAGGATCGATTTCCGGTGATGGAGGATGACGCAGGCTGACGCCATGGCCGACGGGGAATGTTTCGGCTGTCAGATCTCCGATTCCACTTTCAGGTCCTCTATAACCTTGTCAAAAGACTTCTGCAACAGATCCAGTTGCGAGGAGACGGCGCCGGAGAGGATCCCCACTTTTCCCAGGGTCTCTATTTTTTCCGCCGCCCGTCCCATGGCCATGGCGCCCAGTTGCATCGACGATCCCTTGATGGAATGGGCCAGGCGCAATGCGGTGTCGGTATCCCCTGCGGCGATCGCTTCTTTCATGTTGGAGATATTGCTGCTGGAGGCTTCTATGAATTTCTCCACCAGCCTCCTGGCGGATACGGGCTCGAGCCCCAGGTTGCTCCCCACGCCCTGTATGGAGAACTGGTCTTCATACCCTTCCACCTGTTGCAAAGTGGCCGACGGGGTAGGCGCCTTCTCCCTGGCGTACTGGGCGATTTTGTCGGACAGGCCGGCCATGGATATCGGTTTTGCGATGTAGTCGTCCATTCCCGCATTGAGGCATTTCTGTCGATCCCCATCCATGGCGTGAGCGGTCATGGCGATGATGGGAGTGCGGGTCGATCGGCTCCCCTGCTCCCTGGCGCGAATGGCGGCTGTGGCGCTGAATCCATCCATCACGGGCATCTGCACATCCATCAGCACCACATCGTATTTTCCCTGGGACCACATCTCCACGGCCTTGCCTCCGTCTTTGGCCACCGCCACACGGTGACCCAGCCTTTGCAACATGGATATGGCCACTTCCTGGTTCACCGGGTTGTCCTCGGCCAGCAGGATGTTCATGGAGGCGGGGGGGCCCGACTGGCTCTCGCCCTGAACCATATCTTCTTTGGTGGTATCCGTCCCCAGGATAAGACGCATCGCCACGTTATAAAGTTCGGCTTTTTTCACAGGTTTCTGGATAACCTCGCTTATCCCATTTGGCTTGGAAGACTCGCCCAGGCCGCTGTGGATCGTGGCCAGAAGCGCTATCCGGGTGGTGGTGGCCCATTTGGACACAGTGATTTTCCGCGCCAGCTCCAGGCCGGTCATCCGGGGCATTTCGCTGTCGATGATGGCCATGGGGAACAATGCGCCATGGGAATCCGCTTCCGTCAAGATCCGGAGAGCTTCGTTCCCGCTGGAGCACAAGATGGGCTCCAATCCCATGGATTTGGCCATTCGGCAGATCGCCTGTCGAGAAGATTCGTTGTCGTCCACCACCAGGATTTTCTGGTTTGCCAGGCGTGGCTCCGGAAGGGGGCCTGGCGTCGGGGAGGGAGGGGCTTTTAGGGTGACTGTGAAGAGGAAGGTGGCGCCCTGCCCTTGTTTGCTCTCCACCCAGATGCGTCCTCCCATTTTTTCCACTAGTTGGCGGCTGATGGTCACTCCCAGCCCGGCCCCGCCATATTGCCGGGTTATGGAGGTGTCCGCCTGGATGAACCTGCCGAATATCTTCTCCCTTTGCTCTTCGGGGACGCCGATGCCGGTATCCCGGACTTTGAACAGCAAGGTGGCTCTCTTGTTGTTGATTTCCTTCACCTCCACGGAGACCACCACCTCCCCCTTTGCCGTGAACTTTATGGCGTTGGCCACAAGGTTGGCCACCACCTGGTTGAGCCGGGCGGGATCGCCAATCAGGCGTGGGGGGAAATTGTCGGCAATATCCGTGACAAGCTCCAGCCCTTTTTCCTGGGCCGCCAGCGCATATTGCCCCACGGTCTTTTCTATCATGTGTTGAGGGTCGAATTCCAAGGCGTTGAGAATCATTTTCCCCGCCTCGATTCGCGACAAATCCAATATGTCGTTGACCAGGTTCAGGAGGGTGGAGCCGGAGAATTTGATCATCTCCAGTTTTTTCCTTTGTTCCTGGCCCACTCCGCTTTTCAGCAAAACCTCGGTCAGCCCGATAACCCCGTTCAGCGGGGTGCGCAACTCGTGGCTCATGTTCGCCATGAACTCGCTCTTGGCCTCGCTGGCCCTGGCCGCTTCCAGGGCCATCCGCTCCGCCAGATCCTTCGCTTTTTCCGTTTCCTCCCGCAATTCTTCCGACACAAGCAAAGTCGCCTTAAGATCCTGGGCGGCGATCTCCGCCACCTGCCTGGCCTCTTTTATCTCTTCAGCCATTTTCTCCGCCTTCTGCCTTGCCTCCTGGGCGTCCTCCATCATGTTCAAGGCGATCTTGCGGCTGGTGGAAAGATCCCCCGTGCGCTCTTCAACTCGTTTTTCCAAAAGCTCCTTTTGCTCGGACAATATGTCCGACATGGATCGAATCATGGAGCCCACATCGGCCGCCAGCCGTTTCAAACGTCCGGCCTCCCCTTCTTCCAGGGGCTCCATATGCAGGACGGGAGTAAATCCGATGGCCTGGGTCAGGCGCTCGTTGGCCCGGCTGATTTTTGCGAGGGCGTTTTCCGCGGCTCTGTCGCCGTTTTCTGGCCTGACTTCCGGAGCGAAAACGCTGTAGGGGAGGTTTCTTATCTTCGCAGAATGGGCTCCTTCAAGGTTCATGGGCGCAGGGCCCATATCGGGAAATCGGGAGGGGAGAAGGTGGTTGTTGATATAGATCCGTTCGATCATTTTTTCATAATCAATATCCATGTTCAATCTGCCCCAGCGTTGCATCTGGGTCAGCAGCCATTTTCCCCCCATCCCTTTTGGATCCTTGACAATACTCCGTTCCCCGGCGGTATTCGCGCCAGGGGACAGGGCCTTGACGAGGGAATCTGTGTCGGCCAGGGGAAAATTGCCCGGCTTGGATATGGCATTGGCCAGACCCAGGATATCCCCCTTGGCCAGGCTTGCCATGGCCTCGGCGGCTTCGGAATAGGCGGCCAGGAAGACGTTGGCGGTGTTCGGGCATGTTTCGAGAAATTCTTCCCGCAGCGCAAGCCCGCAACAAGGATGGTCTTTCCAGATCGCTTCGGAATGGACCAGCGTAAAGGCTTCTTGCTCATCCACCACGGCGCCGAGATAAGGCTCGGAGACAAACACGCCATCCACAATCCCTTTGCGCAGATAATATGATGTCAAAGCAGGCTCAGTCTCCCGGACTATCACGTCCTTGAGCGGATCGATCCCGTTTTCCGCCAGATAATGGAAAAGCAGATAGCAATTGACGGTGTCGAAACCCGGCGCCCCCAGTATCATTCCCTTCAGATCTTTCGGGTCGGCAAGGCCGCTGTGTCTTTTTGCCAGGATCAGCCCCTGATTGTTTGTATGGCTCAGCGGAAACAATTTGACCGCTCCAGCAGGCCCTCCCGCCCCCACGGCCATGGCCAGGATTTCCGGTGTGGGCAAAACCGCCGCTTCCACCTGGCCGCTGGAAAACAGATCTCTGCTGAATCCTTCAAGGAAGGTTGGCTTCATGGTCAATTCCAGCCCCCGGCGGGCGAAAAAGCCCTTTTCCCTGGCCAGGATCATCACCGCCGCGCATAGGGAATATGAACTGGCGACGGATATGGTGGTTTTCTCCAGCCCATATTTTTTCGCGGCTTTTTTATCCACCGGGACCACCTGGACAGATCCAGTGGAGAGCAGGCTCGGCCTTTTTTCCTCCGGCAACGGCTCCACCGCTTCGATGGTGGTCTTATACCTGGGCTCCTCCCCCTGGCGATCCATCAGCTCGTTTATTTCCGCCTTCAGCTCCATGATTCTTTGCTCGCGGCCGGACATCAGGCGATTGAAGCGCTTTAGTTCCACCATGGTCTCGTTGAGTTTTTTCTCGTTTATCTTTCTTTCGGTGATATCCAGGACGTAGCCATCCAGGTGGGTCACCTTGTTTTTGGTGTCCATCACGAACACGGCCGTGATATCCACCCAGAATGTCTGGCCGGAGCCACCGGTCAGACGATATTCCCCCTCAAAAGAGGCGTTTTCCTCCGCCAGGCATCGGGAGGCGTCAAAGGAAAAACGGCCCCTGTCTTCCGGCGCCAGCAGGTCCAGAAGCGTGTAGCCTTGGGAGAGAATCTCCGATGGTTGATATCCGAACTGGCCCACGTTGGCGGAGATATATTCCACGGGCCACCCCTTGCTGGCGACAAGCTTGAAAGCCACAGCCGGGCCGTGGATGAAAAGCTCCCGCTCCCGGTGCAGTTCGGTTTCTGTCTTTAGCCTTTCCACCAGTTCCTGATGGAGCAGTTCATTTTTCTTGCGCAACTCCTGGGTGCGCAGCGAAACCTCCTGCTCCAGGCCCCGGGAGTATTCCTCCAGCTTGTGGTCCTTGTCCTGGATCTGATCCAGCATCTCGTTGAACCCTGCGATCAAGGTCCCCATCTCATCCTCGCCATGCTTGGCCATGCGGATGCCGAAATCGCGGGTTTGGGTGACTGTCTGCATGGTTCCGGCCAGCAACGTTATTGGCTCGGTGATAATGCGCTGGGCCCGGACCCAGAACAAGTATGCGGCAACTGTGGCGATGATCATTGTGATCATTGACGCTATGAAATAGATACGGATCAGGTGATAGAGTTCCCCCAGATCATCGTGGATCAATATGGTCCCTAACTTCTGTCCGTCGAAAACTATGTCGTGATACAACCGCAAGCTTTTCCAGTCGAAATATGTCCCGTTCGGCAGGAGCGTGTCCTCGGTGGCAGCCTGGCCTGGGCGCCTGTAATCAGCCACAATACGCCCATCCGTGGAAAAAATGGCGACGCTCACTATGGATCTGTCGATGGCGACTGCGGCCAGATTTTGTCGAAGGTGTTCCTCATCCTGAAAAAGTATCGCCGCCCGGCTGTTGGCGCCGATGACCTCCGCTTTTATCTTCAGCTCGGATTCATGGCTTTCCCACTCGGTAACCGCCAGGTTGACCATGCTTATGGCGCTGGCCAGCAAAAGAGCCAGAATAGTGGTGGCCATGGAAAGGATGGTGATTTTGAGGCGAACGGGGGCATCCTTGAATGAAAATATATTCAAGCTCATACTCGTTCTATTCCTCAACCGAATTTCGCCAAAAGAGCCCTATGGAATTCATGCAAGCGGTTTTGACATGGATTGATTCAACAAAGAATGAGTCAAAACCTGCATTTGAAAATCGTCTCCTACAGAAAAATCAATCCATCTCAAACTATAATTTTACCGCAAGTCGGGCGGTTAAGGTAATTTTTGGATGTATGCGGGGCTGGCCTGTTTGCATAGGCCACAACGGATGGATTTGTAAGCCAGGCTGAACAATCTGGAAAAAAGAGGTTTACCGGGACGAATTAAAAGCTAGCGCGCTTTCATGACCATGCTTTCCCCTGCCAGCCCGTCTCCAATGCGACGCAAACAAGGAACGCCAGGGGATAGCTGGACAGTTATCCAGGCAAGATTGGAGAAACAGACCGAATGAACCAGATGAAGCGAAATGGAAAGAATAGTTACTATCCTGACCAGATCCCTTTCATGCCCTGGTTCCGCGGTTTTTCATATAATCCCCCGCCACCTGCGGGAACAAGGCGAAAACCATCAGATCCTCCTCGGTGGAGGCTTTCCCCTGGGCGTCAAGCCGAACCTTGTCCAGTTCCGGCTCCAGAAGATCCGCCGGACGCACAGTGATCAGTTCCCGGTCCCCCAGAACACGGGTGATCAACTCCGGCGCCACCGGACCCGGCAGGCGGCCATAACGTCCTTCCACCAGATCCCGAGTCTCCCTGGAGATGATCTTGTACCGCCCCATCAATACGTTCAGAACCGCCTGGGCGCCTACAATCTGGGAGGTGGGGGTCACCAGGGGCGGGAAGCCCATATCCTGGCGGCATTTGGGCAACTCCTCCAGCACCTCGGCCATGCGGTGCAGCGCGTTTTGTGTCTTAAGCTGGGCCTCCAGGTTGGATATCATCCCCCCCGGCACCTGGGAAACCAGTATGTTCACGTCCACTCCCTGGAAAGCCGTGTCCACGCTGGCGTATTCCTTCCGCACCTTCGCGAAATGGCTGGCTATCACCACAAGCTTGTTCATGTCCAGCCCGGTGTCTCGCTCCGTCCCTTTCAGGGCGGAAACGATAGTCTCCGTGGGGCTGTGGCTGGAACCCATGGAGAGGGAGGATATGGCGGTGTCCACCGCGTCAACCCCGGCGTCTATAGCCTTGGTCAAGGTCATCAGCGCATAGCCGGAGGTGGTGTGGCTGTGCAAATGGATGGGAACTTCCACCTTCTCCTTTATGGCGGCGATAAGATCGCCCACCAATGCGGGGGACAAAAGCCCGGCCATGTCCTTTATGCATATGGAGTCCACATTCATCTCCCGCAGGCGCTGCGCCAGATCCACGAAAAAGGCAAGGTCGTGCATGGGGCTGGTTGTATAGCACATGGCGCCCTGCACATGTTTCCCGTTCTTCCGAATCCGCTCCACCGAGGTCTTTATATTCCGCAGATCATTCAGGGCGTCGAAAACCCGAAAAACGTCTATACCCGCGGCGCAGGAAAGGTCGATGAATTTTTCCACCACATCGTCGGCATAATGGCGATATCCCACCAGGTTCTGCCCCCGCAGCAGCATCTGGAACCGGGTTTTGGGCATGAGCTTTTTCAGCGTCCGCACCCTCTCCCACGGATCCTCGTTGAGAAACCTCACACATGTGTCGAAGGTTGCTCCCCCCCACATTTCCACAGACCAATAACCTATGTTATCCAGAGCCTCGGCTATGGGTGTCATATGCTCCAATCGCATACGGGTGGCCATCAGTGACTGGTGGGCGTCACGCAGGGCCAGCTCTGTTATTTTCAACGGATTAGCGGACATATGCATGCGTCTTCTTTTATAGAATATTCTCCCCCTGGCGCCCGGGGCATACCTTGCCCCTTGGGTCCTTTATCGCGAGTCCACATTATGGCATGAGCAGGCGGAAAATTTCAATCCTGGTTTTTTTCCAAACCTCGGACAGCCACCTCTTCGGCGCCAAAAACCATTATCCAGAGTTTCAACATGGTCCAGCAGAAAGCATCACATGCAAGCATTTTCTTTTTCCGCCCGGCCTGATGCAAAAAATCCCCCGAGCCATGGGGCCCGGGGGACTGGAAAACTACTGGTCGTCTTTCGGCAGGTCTGCTTTCAGATGACCTGCTTACTTCAAGTCTACTTGACGGTGAAGCTGCGGCTTTCCGATTCGATCTGGCCGCCGTCGCGGCCATCGTCGGCGATAACTTTCCACTGGTAATCGCCCGGCGCCAGACCCAGGTTCTCGCGGCAATGTGCCTCTGGCCCGGCGGCGGCGCAACTGCTAACCGTCACCCCCGAAGAGCTGTCGCCAGACGTGCCGCAGGCGATCAGGGCAGCCGAACTGGTCAGCGACAGCGCCGCGACCATCACCACCAACGTCCTGCGTCCGCCGCGAGTAAAGCCGAATCCGATGAGCAGCAGCCCCGCTCCCACGGCGCCCATGCCATAGCCAATGCGGGTGGTGGGGGAGTCGCCGTTGCCGATGAGCATGTCCAGCGGCTCGCATCCCTCGAACACGCCGTTGGGGCAGACGTAAAGATAGTAATATATTTCATCACCATCCAGATCGGTCAGCTTGTACCAGACGAAGGGCGTATTGCCGTTGCCCCATGCGTCGTTGCTCGGCGAGATCAGCCAGCCGCCCCCGCCGGGGAAATATGGCGCCTGGTTTTCAAGTCCACCACCACCTGCGCCACCGCCACCGCCGCCTGGTGGAGGCGGTGG
>JAOUPQ010000014.1 GCA_029879765.1 Nitrospinota bacterium
ATGCAGCGCCGCCGCCGCCATTTCAAACACCGGCCCGTAGAACCTCAGGTTTCGGAACTCAAGACAGCTTTTGTCCTCTCCGCCGGAGGAATAATAGCGCAGGGCCAGCTGGCCATATTCAGACTGTACGTATTCGTCCCACGATATCCCGTAATCCCGATAAGTGGCCAGCGCCGTGGCCAAGACGACGAACACGAAGAGGGAGAGCCAGTGTCGCTGGGCCAGAGCGATCATTGGAAACCCGCCCCGGCGGAGGAGGAGCCTTCCCCGGGAGTTGCGATCTGATACGGGTGTGATGAGTCTGCTTTCATGCCTGAGAATATATCATCCCCTCGGCGATGAAGCCATCGTAATGGTAAGGTGGTATAATGCCCCGATGTTCAGTTCCATCCGATTGACGCACTTAAAAATAGCCACCCTGTCCGGCGTGGCGTCGATGGCGGCGTTTCACCTGTTGATGCGCAATTTTTTCCCCGGAACCTTGGGGCGCATGGGCCACGACTACTCATACTTCCTCCCGCGCCTGCTGGACGGTTATTTCTGGTGGAGGCAGAACGGGATATTCTCCATCCCCTGGTTCACCCCCTCCTTTCTGGGGGGCGCGCCATATTTCCCCAATCCCCAGAGCATGTATCACTCCATCCCCCAGGCGCTGGCGCTGGTGATGGATCCGGTTTCGGCGGTCTACGTCACGGTTCTGCTGTTCGCGGCGGCGGGGTTCGCCGGATTCTACGCTCTGCTGGCGGGGCCTTTTCGGATCAGCGCCGCGGTTTGCGTCCTCGGGGCTTTCATCTTCCTGTTCAACGGCTTTTATATCGCCAGGATGATCGTGGGGCATTTTTCCTTCCACTCCTTCATGCTGGCGCCTTGGATCATATTCTTTCTTGTTCGCGGGGCGAATGGCCGCGGCTCCATGGCCCTGGGGCGCGACTCGGCGGCGGCGGGCCTTATGCTGGCGTACATGGCAAGCTCCGGAGGGCTGGCGCTGGCGCCGGTCATGGTCATGGCCATCCTGGCGGGGGGATCGATCCATGTGGCCGCGTATGGGGGCTTGCGCTCCTTTGCGCTCCGTTTCACCCTCGCGGGCGTCATATCCCTCGGCCTGAGCGCATCAAAGATAGTGGCGGTGATGTCGTTTCTGTCATGGTTTCCCGGCCGGGAGCCTTCCCCCATGGCGGGGGAGATCCTGGGGGTGGTGTACATTCTGTTGTCCGCTCTTTTCCTCCCCACCGACGCCAAGGTGGAAACCCTGCTGCTGACCAACCGCAGATATTTTGTGGGGCTTCACGAGCTGGACTACTCCATCTCCCCGGTGGCCCTCATTCTCATCGTCATTGGGGGATATTATCTCATAAAGAAACTCTTCTCCGGTGGCATGGCCAAAAGCCCGGGGCTGGCCCAAGGGGCGGCGATGGCCTCGGTTCTGGCGATATCGCTGATCCCCCCCGCCCTGATCTACGATTCGCCCGCCATATCCTCCCTTGTAAAAAGCCTGCCGGTACTCAAGCATTCCACCGGGCATCTGCGATGGATCGCCATATACATCCCCATGGGGGTCATACTCGCCGCCATGGCCATTGAAAAAGTGGATTTCCTTGCCCGTCGAAAGCTGTTTATAGTCATCGCCGGTGTTCCGCTCTTCATCTTCTTCTCCATGGCCAAAAGCTGGGAATACTACCTGCATCAGGAATTCAATTCCCGCCCCGTGATCCGGGCGTATCATCAGGCCAGGGCCGGGGAGGCGCCCTTCAAGGTGAGCCATCTGGGCATCCTGGCGGAAAAGGACGGGGAACTGATCACAAGACCCCATTCCGGCGTGGCGGTCATGTTCGCAGAAGGGATCTCCCCCATATGGTCCTACGATCCGATCTTCGGATACAAGCAGAGGAAGCTTGGGGATGGCGGGCTTGTCCCAGGCCCGGTGATGGAGCAAACCGATGGCCTGCTCAACCTGCGAAATCCGGCCTGCTTTGTCTATCCCCAGGAAAACGGTTGCCCTCCCGGCGGCCGGTTCACCACCACCCAGCGCGCCGAGGCGGAGCTTTTCCGCTCCTACAGGCCATTTGAATTCCACACCCCTAAGCGCCAGAAAATCGCCAACGCCATATCCCTGGCTTTCATTCCCCTGGCGCTGCTGGCCCTGCTGGCGCCATGGATGGCCCTGCTGGCGCCATGGATGGCCAGGCGTGGCCATGAGGGCGCGGATGAGGCCAGCGACAGATCGCCATAACCGCGATTCGTCGGTTTTGTGTATCATATACATATGATCGACAATAATTCCGCCGACGAACCTCCGGTCACGAAGCATACGCTGGACACCCCATACCCCGTGGGTCCGGTGCATATATACACCGCCGAGATTGATGGAAGACTGGTCCTGTTCGACACCGGGCCACCCACCGAAAGCGCGATCCAGTATCATCGGGAGAACACGGATTTTGGCCGACTCGATTACGTTTTCATCACCCATTTCCATCCGGACCATATAGGCCTGGCCAAGTTCTTCGCCGAAAACAGCGGGGCGAAGGTGGTGGCCTCCCGGTATGACACCTTCCGGTATGAGAGGGGGGAGGAGATGATAGAGGCGATGATCGCCATATTCGGGCAGATGGGGTTTTCCCCCCAGGAGATCGCCCGCACCCGAAAGACCATCGAGTGGTTCGAAAAATCGACCCCCTTCGCCAGCGATTATCTGATACTCGAAGAGCAGGAGCAGCTTATGGCGCGGCTAGGGATTCGCTGGATGCGCTGCCCTGGGCACTCCCAGAGCGATATAGTCTATATGCTGGGAGGCTCGGCCATAACCGGGGATGTGCTGCTGCGAGAGATATTCCAGTCCCCGCTTCTGGATGTGGATATGGAGACGATGAACAGCAGATTCTGCAACTACACCGCATATTGCGATACTATCGCAAAGTTAAAATCGATCCAGAGCATGAACTTGCTTCCCAGCCATCGCGACTATGTGGACAGTGTGGACGAGCGGATAATATGGTATGTGGGCAAGCTTGCCGACAGGGCGCAGCGGGCGGCGCCGATCCTTTCCTCCGGGGCCAGCATCCGGGAAACCGTGGGCAGGCTGTTTGCGGATCAGATCCTGGAGCCGTTTACACTGTTTATAAAAATATCTGAGATTGTGTTTTTTCGCGATTTTATTGAACATCCGGAAAAGCTGATAAAGGCGCTGAAAATGTCTGATTTGTATATACATTTAGCCGGAAAGATGGAATATTTCGAATAAAGATGCCCCATATTGAAATTTTTTGGGTAAAAAACATAAAACAGTTGATTATTAAGAACCATTTTAAATGTCGATCTGATATAATTGCCCAACCATATAAAGAGAAGAAAAGCCGTGCCGGGAGATATAGCCGAATTAGGCCCTACGCCTGTGGAGTCTGTCAGGAAGGCTGTGTCTCTTTTATCAGATAAATCCACCGATAATGATCTGGCTCAACTGAAGGACATCGCCCGTCAGGCCATCCTGCAGGTGCAGATCCCCCATATCCCCCCCATGAAGTCCGCCATGGAACAGATTTGCGAGGTGTCGCGGCTGTTGGTGAATGGCGCCACAAGCTCGCTGGTTGTTCGCCAGGGCTCTGCATGGGAAGTGGGCGCGGCCTCCGGGGAGGGGGCGGAGAAGATATGTGGCATGCGAGTTGACCCGGACCGCAAATCGGTGGCCGGATATGTGATTAACACCCATAAGCCATACTTTTTCTCCAGCATCGGAAATATCCCGGACCTGGCCGTCAACGAAAACAGGAGCCGCCGTTTTGGGGACAGTTTCTGCGCCATTCCCATTATGGACCAGTCAGGGGCTCTGCTGGGCGTGCTCAACATCGCCGGGATGATCCAGGATGGGGCGGCGCAAAGAACCAGGCAGGAATCCATCAAGGGGATTCTGGACGCCATCGCTATCAAGCTGACCAAGATCAGGGAAAAAGAATCTCTGTTCCTCGTGGGGGATGATATCGAGTCGCTGAAACAGGTGGCCATGGACAAGGAGAAAATGTTGATGATGTCGGTGCACGACATAAAGAACACCTTGTCCCTGATCACCGCCAATCTGTATTACCTGCAGCAGATGAACCTGGGCGAGGAAGCCGAGGAGATAATCGGCCTTGTCAAGTTCGGCAGCGACAGATCCCTGGATCTGGTCCTGTCCATCCTGGACAGCGGAATGATGCGGGATCAGAAGCTGCGGCCAAACTTCTCCACGGTGGATCTAAACGAGTTGTTTGAATGTCTGGCCAATGAATTTTCGGTGTACGCCACCAGGATGGAGGTGCAGATCATCCTGGATCTGCCAGAGCGGACATATATCAGGGCGGACCGCGGGTTGTTGCGTCGGTTATTGGCGAACCTTATGGACAACGCCATGAAATATTCCCCGAAAGGATCCGGGGTTATTATCTCCGCCGTCCCCATGGGGGAGTCGGTGGACCTTACCGTGGAGGATCAGGGGAAGGGTGTGAGCAAGCAGCAGCAGGAGTCCATATTCAACTTCCTGCAGGGGAACGGCCAGAAGGGAAGGGACGGAGCCCAGAACTATGGCATAGGGCTGGCCTTCTGCAAGATGGTGGCGTGGGTGCATGGAGGTTCGATATGGGTGGAGCAGGGCCCCCGGGGTGGCGCCCAGTTCGTAGTGCGATTACCCCGCGATTAGCCCTTTCTTCCCCCGCCCGTCAGCCCCGTCATCTCATCCATTCCTCCGGCGCTCCCAGGCTCGAAGCCTCCTTTTCCAGCCTTGCCAGCAGCATTTTGAAATAACTGGCCAGTCGGCCGACGTCGGATTTGGAAAGCTTTTGCTTCAGCAGACGCTCTGGCGTATATCCGGTGTGGATGCTGTTTTCCACTCCCTGCTCCATATCTTGGAATAATGTGGCCTGGCCACGCAACCTTTTCGCCTCGTTTCGCCACCATCCCTCGCTCCTGCCGCCATATAGGGGTTCATTGTTGTGGGGGGCCAGCTCCATTGTTTTTGCGGGGCTGTTTATCCGGAAGGAATATCGGTCCAGATAACTTTTCCCCAGAAGCCCGTGGGCGCCCTTGAAGCTGGGCAGGTCCGCCACTGCGCCCTCCACGCCATGGGCCACGGCCCCTCCCACCCGAACGCTCTCCAGCACCACAAGCCGCACCCACACAATCCCCCCTCCGGCGCTGAGCGGATATCGGGGAGCCTGGCCCAGCTGTTTGAATATCCCCAGCTGTCGGGCCGCCTGGTGGGAGATTATGGTGAAGCTGGATCCGCTGTCTATCACCAGCTCCATCTCCAGTTTTCCGTTTATGACGGTAGTGGCGGAAAATCCCCATCCCCTGGGCTTTATGGCCACGCCAAAAGCCTCTGCATGGGCATGGGATGGGAACAGGGCCAGCGACAGCAGCCAGCCCATGGCCAGCGCCGTCAGCTTTTCAGCTTGTCGTGCCATTTGCCCATTCCACTTTCCACGCTCCCTTTCCATGCGGGAAAGCCGCCGGACAAGACGGAGACCTTGTTGAACCCCTCCGAGGCGAGCAGAAACGCGGTCTCGTTGGCCTCCACTCCGCCATCGTCCACCACCACGATGCTCCACCCCCGGTCCAGCTTATCCAGGCTGCGGTATACCACCCTGGCGGGGATGCAGTTGGCGCCGGGGATGTGACCCGCGCCGAAATCCTTGGGGATGCGCACATCCAGCACCAGAGTCTCCACCCCGCTCTGCAGCCGGGCGGCCAGCTCGTCGGTAGGGATAACTCCATAGCTTGCGTCGTGATGGATCAGCAGCGCCGGGTCGCTCTTGATCACAGTTTCCAGCGCGGCCAGCTGGTGGGCGCCAAAAAAACCATCCTCCCGGAAACGGAAGAATGGAACACCGATCACCCCATGGTCGCGAGCCATATCCGCTTCCCGGGCCAGTTCCTGGTCGAACATGTCGCTCTCCATGGCCGCGGCCAGCCCTTCCTCTTTCAATTCCAGATACGCCAGCGCGCGGATCATCTGTCCGGTATCGGAGATATCCCCGGCGCCAAGCCATCGCAGGGCGAACACCAGGTTGATATACTTCGATCCCAGCAGCTTCTCCTGGGCCATGAACAGGCCCCTCCTTGCCTTGGTGGAATCCTGGACCTGGGGAAGGTAGTGGAGCTTCCGACCGGCCGAGCGGGCGAACCTTTCCGAATCCTGCTTCCAATAGGCCGCCTGGGCCGCATCGGGGGAGAAGACACCGGAGGAGTCGTATCCCCCCATGGGATGGCTCTCCACATTTATCTTGTAGTTCTGCGCCAGGTTTTTCATGGCGCCGAATACGATGAAGCTGTATGGATCGTTGAAGGAGAAATATAGCCGCAGCGGCTCCCTGTTGGGCTGGTTATCCATCGGTTTCTGGCGTGGGAGCCGGGGCTTCGCCATTTTCGGCGGAAGCCTGCCCGTTTGATGTGTCTATGGCCTTTGGCATGGTGTCCAGCGCCAGCATGGAGCCCCCCGTCACCGCGGCGGGAAGGAGCAGGAAATGGAGGATCGGGATAAATAGAGTCAGCGCCGCCGCCGCGCCGAACCCGAGGTACAACATCGGCGCCTCCATGATCCGAGCTTTCTTGGCGGTGAAGTCATATCCCCGCCGATCCATGGTATAGCTGGTGAACTCGTAGGCCATGACAAACGAGAGGAAAGGGGGATTGATGACGGCGAACATCACCGGGCCGACCATGGGAACAAGGCTCAACAGCGCCAGGCCAAGCTGGATGGGGAGGAACACCGCCAGTTTTTTCGATTCGGAGCGTATGGTGAGCCATGCCAGGGCCATAAAGGGTTTTCCGCTCTCCTCCACCTTGCCGGTGACATGGCGTTCCACCTCGATGGACAGGGAATCGAGAAAAGGAGAGGCGATGACAACCCCCACCACCACGAAGAGGAAGATCACGATGAGGAAAGAGACCACAAAAAGAACGGCGCCGGCGATGAAAGAGAGCATGGCCCAGTACCACGCCTGGCTGGTCTGCTCGAAGGCCCAGCTGGCCAGGTAATATACCAGGGAGTTGAAGGAGACGAGGAACATGGCGAAGACAAAGACGTTCACAAACACCGGCAGAATCGCCCGGACCGCCAGAGCCCTGGTGGAAAAGGCGGTTTTCAACCCCCGGAAGAAGTAAAGGAATCCCCGGGTGAAATCCAGAGTCTGCCTTATGGCCATGGTTCTTGCGCCGCCCCGTTTTGATGAACTAAAAGTTCATTTTAACGCAAAGCAGGGGCTTGGAGCCATGTTGACGCACATTTTTATCGACCGGTGATAAATCTCCCGTATTTCATATCTATCTTTTGAATATGGTTCACCAGCCAGTCACGGACAAAATTCATCGTCTCCAGGACAGCGCCTTTTTCTCCACTGGCCGCGCGTTGCTGCAGGTGGGCCAGTTTATCGAGCATCATGGTGTGGATCCGCTTGTGCTGGTCATAATCAGGATAGTTATAGCGTCGAAGCAGTTCCTCTTCCGCCTGCAGATGGCCTTTGGCGTAGTCCACCAGTTCCTCCAGCGCCCTGGCGGCGCCCTGGGAGGAGACTCCGGATTGCACGCTTCTGTTGAAGTTGTTGACTATGTCGATGATCCGCTTGTGCTGATTGTCCATTTCCGCGATTCCCACCGAAAGACTGGCAGGATCCCATCGGACCAATCCCCCGCCCAATTCCCCGCTGGAGGAGATCAACAGCCTTTTGGCCGCCACATCCTCGGAACCGTGGAGGATGACCATGAGACTGGAGGCGATTTCCTTCAACACTTCAGACTGGGCCTGCATCTGCTCCGCAGAAGCCGCGGCTTCCTCGGCGGTGGCGGCGTTCTGCTGGGTGATTGAGTCCACGTTGGTCACCGCCTGGCTGATCTGCCCCACACCCTCCGCCTGTTCCCGGGAGGAGGCGTGGATTTCCGATATAAAGGCTGTGACCTTGTTCACATTGGAGACTATGTCGTCCAGAGCCGCATCGGCGCGGTTGGCCAGGCCAGCGCCAGCCTTGGCGCTGCTCACCGCGTTGGCGATAAGGGACGCCGTGTCCTTGGCGGCGGAGGCGGAGCGCTGGGCCAGGTTTCGCACTTCCTCGGCCACCACGGCGAATCCTTTGCCATGCTCGCCCGCCCGGGCGGCCTCCACGGCGGCGTTGAGCGCCAGCAGGTTGGTCTGGAACGCGATCTCCTCGATCACTTTGATTATCTTGTTCACCTCGGTGGAGGAATCGCCGATGGTCTTCATCGCCACGTTCATTTCGTCCATCACCGCGCTTCCATTTTTCGCCGCTGTGCGGGTGGCGTCGGCCACTTTGCTCGCCTCGGCGGCGTTGTCCGCATTGCGCTGGGACTGGGCGGCGATCTGTTCCACGGCGGCGGCGGTCTGTTGCAGGCTGGCGGCTTGCTGGGTGGAGCCGTCCGCCAGGGCCTGGCTGGAAATGGAAACCTCCCGGGAGGCCTGGGCTATCTGCTCCGATCCATCGTTCATCTGGTTCATCACCACTTCCAGCGGCTTCAACACGCTGACGTCCAGGAAATAAACCGACACGAAGATGGCCGTTGTAATTAGAATCCCCATGATGATCACCGCCATCTGGATGTTACGCTGGTTGGCGGCGGCCACTTTTTCATATATCGCCACCAGATCGTCGCTATGCCGACGCAGCTGGTTGGCGTGTTTTAAAAGATCGCGTCTGCTCTCCAGAAAACCTGCCCCGATGGTGGATTCGGAAAAAACCTTCAGTGACCCCAGGAACAGGTCCAGATCCTTCTCTATTTCCGATATCTTTCCCTGGGCTTCCCGGCTGTCCAAGGCGGGGGTGGACCTCATGTTTTTCATGGAAAGGTCCGAAGGATATTCCCCACCCCGTTTCATGGCGGCAAGAGTCATGCTGAACACTTTTTCCGCAGTCTCGAATTCCTCGCTTTTCCCCGACAGGGCCTCGTTGCCCAGTTCCGCGTCGGCAGCGAAGAATATATTGAACTTTCTGATCCCCAGCACATCCCCCACCTTGAATTCCCGGTTCGACATGACGGAATGGCAGGTGGCGCAAGCGTCCACCGTGGCGATATCGGCGGTGTAGAAGTTCAGGTACAAGGCGCCTTTTTCCATGCTGGAATCGAAAAATATCTTGTCCGGATTCTTGTTCAGAAAGTCATTGGCCTTTTTGTCCGAGGAGCTTTGCAGCCCTTTTTCCGGGTTTATCGGGGTGTCGGACAGGATGTCGATTTTCATGCCCCGCGCGCTGGCCCCCTCCACAAATCCCTGGTTCACCAGCCTGGTGAAGGTGGCGGGAAAGGGAATTTCGCTATGTTCGGAAGTCTCCGGGGTCATGGTCAATCCCAGATTCGCCTTGTTGGCGGCGCGCACCAGGTATTTGGTGTATACGGCCCGCATCTGGGTCACATATTTGTTCAGGTTGTTAACCTGGCTTTCCAGGATCTTGTATTCGATGCGGGAGGTGTATGCCAACGCGCTCTTGGCCATGGCCTGGGAGAGCATCCGCTGGCGGCCCAGGGCGTTGACGATCTGGGCGTCCTTGTCCGCATTCTGCTGGAATGACCAAACAGCGAAAACGGACGCCACACAGGTGGTGGCGACGATGACAGCCACCAGATAGATTTTGAACTTCATCGAAACTGAGCCCATGGCTTTTCCCTTTTATTAGTCCTGTAATCCGTTAATTGGAAAATTAACGGTTCCCCTTGTATTGTTCTCTGTTCCCGGCGCAAGCCATTATCCGTGATACAGATAATGAGAGCAAGTCTGAAAATTTAAAAAACCCCATGGTGGGAGGAGCCATGGGGTTTGTCCTGTGGCCTTTTATGGTTTGTCAGAAAAGAAGAGTCACCACAGGCCGGAACACCAGCTTTTCATAAAGTCTGGCGGCCCTCAAGGCGTTCTCCTTGCTGAATACTCTTTTAATGCCACAAAACACATGAAGTGGATTCAAATAGTGGCGAATTCTGTCCTTCAGCGTAGTATCCATAAAATCACCAACTTTTCTCAAGACCACACCAGAAAATAAAGCATAATCGGCGCCAATATGCAATGCGCTGTAATTATGGGAGTTATGGGGGAGTGGAGGCGGGCGTGTCGTTATAAACTACAGATATGGTGGAAAAACGGACACCCAGTTACAAAAATTGATGATCCCCCCTCCAATGGCGGGAGCGCCTCTATACGGAAGAGGCGTCCGGCGCGTTGGAATATTTGCGATAGAAGAACCGGGCCAGGGGGTTGGTGCGGGCTATATGGAGCACTTCGCTGAAGAGGCTGGGGAACACTTTCACCCCGTTCTTGGCCGTATAGGCGATGCGTTTTATCATGGGCCAGCTTCCCTTCCGGGTCTTCCAGTGGAACATTATGAACTCCCACTGTATTCGCCATTTGGAGAATCCCGGCAGATCCAGCACCGCCCTGGAACGTTCCGCCGTGTTGTCTATGTCATGGTCCAGCAGTCCCATCTTCTTGGCGGTTTCATGCATGTCGGTGCCGGGGTATGGGAAAAGGATGTAGGGATAGCAATGCGCCGGGTCGCTGCGCAGCACCAGATCCACAGTCTCGTTATAATCCTCCAGGGTCTCGCCTGGAATGCCGATGAGCACGGAGAAGCATACATCCACATTATGTTTGCGGGCGTTGTCGCAGAACTGGACGATATCATCGTTGCTGTGTTCCGGGCGGCGCAGCACTTCCTTGCGCACCCGCTCGCTGCCGGACTCCAGCCCCACGTTCACATATCCCACTCCCGCCTCCTGCATGGCCAGCCAAAGCTGCTGGTTGTTCATCGTCTTCTTGGTGACGTTGAGGTTGAAGCCCCACTCGATGGGCCTTTCCCTGGTGGCGTTGAACTCCTTGAGCCTTTCGAGGAAGTTGAGCGCGTATTTCAGGTTTGCGCCAAAAGTCTCCGCCTCGAAATATATCTGGGTGATGGTGGGCCAGCGCTCCAGCACCTCGTTCATCTCCGCCAGGATGTTGTCGAAAGAGCGGAACCGCAGATAGCGCCCTTCGGCCAGCTTGCTCATGGCGTGGTTGGTGCAATAGGTGCAACGGTATGGGCAGCCGCGGGATATGATGATCGGCAGGATGGTCCCCGCCTCCATCATCCATGGCACCCACAGGTCCCGGTCGATAAAGGGGAGCGCGTCCAGATCCTCATTCAGCCTGGCCATCCGGTTTTTCTCGATTGAGCCATCTTCCCGACGGATCCACAGGTTTTCTATCCCTGCTGGCCGCTGGCCGGCTTCGAGCATGCGGGCCATCTCCAGGGCGGCGTTTTCCCCTTCCGTGACGCACACCGAATCGAAAGCCTCCTCAACGATGCAATCCTGGGGCGCCAGCGAGGCGTGATGCCCCCCCAGGGCGTTGTATATGGAAGGGTCGATCTTCTTGACTTCCCGGGCCGCCTGGACGATCACCGGATACTGGGATGTGACCGCAGTGAAGACAAACATCGTCGGATTGTGCTCTTTTATCATCCGGCCGATTTCTTTTGGAATGTCCGTGGCCGGGGATATGAACAAGGTGTTCACGTTGTGCCCGGCCTTTTTCAGGACAGTGGCCACAAACGTGATTCCAAAGGGGATCACCTGCTGGTTCGCCATCGGTTTTTCGTGGCTTTGAAAAACCTTGTCTGAATATACTGCTATTATGTTCATCGCTTCTCCTGTTTACCGCGCCATACAAAATGCGCCGCCGGGGCCAATATTCCGTGATTGCGCGGCTCCGCTCGTGGCGCCGCAAGGCAAGATGAATATACGGGGGCTCCCGCGAACTTATATTTTACATCACTGCCGCCTGTCGTCAAATAATAATCGGCCCGCCCCGCCGGGGGCCATCTTGACAAGGAGCCTGTCCGCGCATAACCTGATTGTTTACAACCAACACGGATCGGGATTATATGACGACAACCCAAACCCAGGCGGGGCAGGAAGTGGAGTTCATCAGGGCTATGGAGCAAAAGGCGCTGGAGAACCAACCGCTGACCTGGGACGAGGCTGTGGAGCTTATCAACCTGGATACGACCCATATATTCGACCTGATCGCCTCGGCCAACCGGGTGCGCCGCCACTACAAGGGGGACGAGATATCGATCTGTTCCATCATCAACGCCAAAAGCGGCCACTGCCCGGAAGATTGCGCCTTCTGCGCCCAGTCCTCCTCCGCCAGCGCCGGGGCGCCGGAGTTCGACCTGGTGGAGGCGGATAAAATCGTGGAAGGCGCCAGGGCGGGAATGGCCAACGGCGCCCGCAAGTTCGGCGTGGTCACTTCCGGCTATGGCTTCGCCAACAAGGGGTCCAAAAAGACTTTGGACAAGGTGGCGGACCATATCGGGCGCCTGAGCCAGCAGTGCGAGGTCCATCGCTGCGCCAGCCTGGGAATTATAGATGAGGCCGCCGCCATGAAGCTGAAAGCGGCGGGGCTGGAGGAGTATCACCACAACCTGGAGACCGCCCGCTCCTTCTTTCCCAATGTCTGCACCACCCACGACTATGAGGAGGATGTGGCCACGGTCCGCGCCGTGAAAGCGGCGGGGATGCGGGTCTGCTGCGGCGGGATATTCGGCCTGGGGGAGAGCCGGGAGCAGCGGGTGGAGATGGCCTTCACCCTGCGGGAACTGGACGTGGATTCGATCCCCATCAACTTTCTGAACCCCATCAAGGGGACCAGGATGGAGAACCAGCCGCCGGAGCCGCCCCTGGAGCTTTTGAAAATCATCGCGGTCTACCGGATGATCCTCCCCACCAAGGACATCAAGATAGCCGGCGGAAGGGAGAAGAACCTGCGCGATTTGCAGTCCATGGTCTTCGCCGCCGGGGCCAACTCCACCATGGTGGGCAACTACCTGACCACTTGCGGGCGGCCCGCCGAAGAGGATCTGAAAATGATCTCCGACCTGGGGCTCTCGGTCAAGGGAAAGTGACCTTCGGCAAGGTTGCGCCGTGACCGGCGGGGGGAAGCCGTGAGTGGCCCTTTCGATGAGCGGTTGCGCAAGGCGGAGGCCCTGGGGCTGTGGCGTCGGCTTCGGCCTGTCGATTCCCGGCAGGGCCGGATGGCCACCCTCGACGGCGCCGATCTTCTCCTGTTCTCCTCCAACGACTACCTGGGCCTTTGCGACCATCCCAAAGTCAACGAAGCCGCGATAGATTGCGTGAAACGCCACGGCTGGGGCTCGGGGGCCGCGCGCCTGCTGGCCGGCTCCATGCCGCCCCATATGGAGCTGGAAAGGGTGATGGCCCAATTTCTGGGCAAAGAGGCCGCGCTCCTGTTCAACACCGGATACGCCGCCAACACCGGGCTGCTGGCGGCGATGATGGGGCGGGGGGATATGATATTCGCCGACAAGTTGTCCCATGCCAGCATCATCGACGGGGCCAGGCAGAGCGGCGCCAGGTTGGCTCGGTTCGCCCACAACGACCCCCAATCCCTGGAAGCCTTGCTGCAGAAGGCGCCCGCCAGAGGGCGCAGGCTGGTGGTGACGGAGGGGGTGTTCTCCATGGATGGGGATATTCCGCCGCTTCGGGAGATCGCAGCCATCGCCAGGGGCTACGGGGCGATGTTGATGGTGGACGACGCCCACGGGTTCGGGGTGTTCGGCCCGGAGGGGAGAGGGACTGTACATATGGCCGGGATCGCCGACGAAGTGGATATCCACGGGGTGACTCTCGGCAAGGCGGCGGGAAGCTTTGGCGGGATGGTGGTCGCTTCCCGGAAAATCATTGATGGACTGATAAACTTCAGTCGCCCGTTCATATACTCCACCGCCATGCCTCCTGCCGCCGCCGCCGCTGCCCTGGCGGCGATTGATATCATCCGCGGGGAGGAGGGGGAGGCGTTGCGCCAAACCTTGTTCCGGAACGCGCGGAAAGCTGGAGAGGTCATCAAGGGGGCCGGGTATGACACCGGTTCAAAAACCCAGATCCTGCCGGTTGTGGTGGGGGAGAGCGAGGAAGCGGCCTGGCTGTCGGCAAGGCTCTGGCGGGGGGGGATATACGCTCCGGCCATCCGGCCTCCCACGGTGCCCCAAGGGACGGCCAGAATAAGGCTGTCCATCACCGCGGGGCACACGGAAGCGGATATGGAAAAATTGGCCGCGGCGCTGGCGCCCTAGGGTCGAGCGGTTCCTTTCTTTCAATCCAGAGTTAAACCGGGTATAAATATAGTTCAAGGTCATTTGCAGTGAACTAAATAGGAGTAGATATATGTCAAGGAATAGCGCTGTTTCGCTCTTTGTGGCCGCCATGGTCTGGCTGGTGTTGGCCACCGTGTCTTACGCCGAGGAGGGAATGATCCCCATAAAATCCTATGAGGGGAAAAAGGAGTATACATACTGGATATTGACTCCGGAGGATCTGTTGATGTGCCTTGGCCTGGGTGGGGATATGCTTACTTTGCGCAAGGACATTCCCGCTCAGGAGAAGAAACTGGATGAACTCAAGGAAAAGGTCGTGAACCTGGGGGGGGCCATAGAGAAGAAAAGGGCCACGGAGAATTTGAGCCAGAAGGACCTGGAGAAGATCAACAAGGCGGTGGATGCGTATACCAAAATAAACAAGGCGCACACTGATCTGCTGGCGAAATATAACGACAATGTGGACAAGCTCAACGAGTCGCTGGAGAAATATAAAAGCCAGTGCGACGGGCGCAAGTTCTATCAGGAAGATTATAACGCGATCCTGAAAGGGGAGATGTGATCCCTCCATGGCGCATGTTCCATGCCCGGTGGGGTGAGTACAAGAGAAAGTTCCATGGATAGAGTATCGATAGCCGCCTTCCGCGCCGCCACGGCCAAGCCGGACTACCTGACCCTGGAGAACCTGGAGGCGGGGCTGGGTGGCTGGGGCGCCTTCACCATGGGGGTATGGTCGGCGGCCAACGTCATTGGGACGGAGATAAAAAAGGGGCGCAAGATGCGCATGGTGGTGGACAACGAGCCGTTCACCGATGTGGACGATACCGCCAGAAAAGCGGTGGACCGTTTGCGGGCGTTGGGGGCGGACCCGGCCAATGCGGCCCTATGCGCGGCGGCGCTTTTATATTTCGCGGGGGTCAATGTCCAGTGTGGCATGCCCTGCCCGAACCGGAAGCTGGGCGCGGTGACCCGGATGGCCGCCGGCATCCCCTCCGGCAGGATATCCTCCATGCCCACCGAGAAGCAGAACAACAAGGTGTCCGGTTTTGCGGCCACTTTGGCCATATACAAAGCCTTGGACGAGGAGAACCAGGCGCCCTACGACGCCGATTATCTGCCCTTGGGGGCGGGTGGCCCGATGATAGGGCATTCGGCGATAGGGGAGGATCTGCTATTCCCGAAGCTGGGGCAAAAGCTGGCCTCCATCGGGACGAGGGGGATGATGAGGGCGTACATCTCCTCCGGAATGAAGGTGAACAAATGGTTCGCCGCGATGTTCGGGACCGCGGCGACTTTGGAAATCATCCACCCGGACGCCTATGTGGGGGAGGATTATGGCCAGTTTCTCTCCACCCGAACCCCGGAGACGGCGGCCCAGGCGGCGGTGAAAGAGGCGGGACTTCCGGCGAAGATCCACCTGCGGGGAACCGGCATGGAGCTGGACACGGCCAAGGTGGTGGGGGATCTGGCGATAATTCTTAAAGACTCGGGAACCCCGACGGTGGTGGGGATGATCATGTTCAACGAAATATGCTCCGTCATCGCCGAAGGTGGGGCCATAGGGGTGGGAAGGGCCGGTGGTCCTCTGGTTATCCCTCTGCACCACTGGCTGACGGCGCCCACGCTGGCTTTGACCATGATCGGCGCCGGGGCGGAGGATGAAACGATAGTGGCCGCCCTGCGCAAGGAGGTGGGGGGGTATTTTCAGTCGGACGCCGCCTGCGTGGCCACCAACCTGCTGGCCCGCAAGGCCGAGGAGGAGGGGCCAGGGCCGGTGACCGATATAGCGCTGGCCGCCACCGAGCCCGGGATGACCAACGCCGTGGCCAGGAGGGTGAAATCGGCCAATGAGGCCATGGAACGGGGCGAGGGGCTGGAGCGGATAATAAAGGAGCGCCAGGAGGCGCTGATTGTGGACGACTCCTTGAAGGTGGCGAAGGCGATGAGCCTGCGGACCGGGAAAAATGTGGAGAGCATCAGGTTTCTGAAGGTGGTCGCCGGCTCCGGCAGGAGAAAGGGCCATTTTGCCCACCACCATTTTTCCTTTGATGCGAACATCGATGTGGAAGTCGTTATTGACGGGAAGACCCATTTCATAGAGAACGTGCTGGGCAAGGCGGCGCCTCGGGCGCTGGTGGACAAGGATAAGGAGACGCTGGAGGCGATCAGCGCCGCCGCCATGGCCATTGTGGATTTCATGTGTCTTGGGGCATGCTCCATGGATGTGGTGACGGCGGCCTGTGTGGCGGCCGCCCGGGGGATGGATCCGGAGGAGGCGTATAAAAAAGCGGTGGAGGCGGGGAACCTTTTCGTGGCCATACCCCCCTCGCCTGCGTTGCGGGAGGCGGTTTATTTGGCGGCGAGCATCAGCCAGGGGTTGGATTTTTAGAGGACGATATTGGAAAAACGATCATCGGTAATCATGGCCATGGCGGATCATGCGCCGGGGGAGGCCCTGGGGGCGGCCATCGAGGATATCCTCAGGCTTGGCGCCCATGGGGTCCAGGTTCTTCCTTCCATAACCAAGAAGAACAGGCCGGGAGCGATGCTGCTGATCGAGCCTGGCGGGGCGGAGCCGCAGATAGCCGAATATCTGGCCAGGGAGCTGAAGATCGGCGGATACCAGAGGTTTGATACGACTCATGTATTCCACCAGACGCGGTATGTTCAAAAGAAGTTCCATGTGCGCGCGGAGGGGAAGCAGGAGACCTTTGATCTTCGTGTGAAGGTGGTGGGGCCGGATGAGGCTCCACTGTATACCAGCGTGGAAGCTTCCGACGCGGAGATGATATCCCGGACGCTGGAGCGAAAACATGGGATCGCCCGTCCATTTCACATGGTGAAAGGTTATGTCGAGTCCGCGGCCTCGGAGAGTGGGGTGGAGATCTCTGTGGACTTGTAGGCTCCCTCGGGGAGGGGGCCAACCTTGCCGGGGCGCATAAAATGGGGTCATTTGTCTTGAATTGAGCTGAAATACGCTTCTTTTGTTCCCAATGCGCTTGTCTTGTGACATGTATCAGTAATAGAATGCATATTGGCTTGAAATAACAAGGCTTGGAAAAGGATTATACGATGCCGGAAGATACGATTGAAGTTCACAGTTCATGGGCCCATTTTACTAAGGATTTCATTTTCTCCCTGTCTCTTATAGCGCTCGGGCTGGTGGTTCTTTTTGTGGGTTCCGCCAAGACCGCCCTGTATTACAGCGTCGTCCGGCTTTTCAGCTTTCTGGAGCTGAAGCTGGATGTGGAGAAGATTTATAATGTGGATCTGAATTCATATATATCCGACACCGTGGCTCTTTATGTCCCCATCGGTTTGTTCATCCTGGCCCTTTTTGTGAATTTTTCCATCCTTTACAGAAAAAGGTTCACCTGGCTTTTGCTGGGCGAGGAGACCGTAATGAAAAAGTATGGGTTAATGTTCTGGAAATCAAGGGAGATAAAATACTCCAGCATCCGCACCGTGGAAAACTGGCAGGGCGGGCTGCAAAAGATTTTGAAGATAGGTGATGTGATGATCGCCGCTGGTGGCTCCCAGGGATATGATATCGAGATGGAGGGGGTCAGTGATCCGGATGAGGTGGCGGATATGATCAGAAACAGGCAGAAAGCCACGCGGCCCGGCAAGCTTTCCGGAATCCAGGAAAAATACGACTATTATTGATCCGCGGCCTTTTAGGTTACTTTTCCGGCTTTGATCCCAGGGCCATAAGGGCCGTGGCCACGTCTTTGGCGCCGCTTTCCGACTCGAACCAGTAGATCCTTCTGCCAGGCAGGGTGCCCGGCCCGGCGGTGCCGGAGATCAGCAGGGCGAAAGGTTTGTTTTCCTTCTGTGTCCATTCATACTTTCGCACTTCCACCGTCAATCCATAATATCCATAATGGCGGGTCTTCTCCCCCTCATAGCTCATTTTAATCATCGTTTTGTCGATGGTGTTCCCCTCGATGGAATAGAGCATCACTCCCTTGTCGTTGGAATCGGCCAGGTGGGCCAGGACATACTCCAGCGCCGTTTCCTTGGGGATGAGCTTTCCTTCTTCGGCGGGGAACTCTATCCTGTGGCTTTTGGCGAGGGAGACACATCCCTGGGAAAAGGTTATGGCAAGGGCCAATGCCAGAAAACTTATCGGTCTCATGATTATCTTCGTCGGAAACATATGTATAAAACGGTTTGATTACCCAATAATACCGCAAAACCGGGATAAATCAAGTTTAATATGAACGAAAATGGGGAGGGTTTGGGCCGAATCAATCCACTTTGGGGGGCTTTCGTGTGACTTTCATCCTCTCGGAGAATTGATTCAGGTTATTGTCGGTCTTGGCGGAAATCTTTGTGGCGCTTACCAGTTTTTCGACCACCAATTTCTTGACTTTACCATCCTTGCCAATGGTGTAAATCGTATCCCCCAGGTCGACTTTCACACCCTTGAGCACGCTTATCTCTATATATTTCCATTTCTTGTTTATGCTGTCTATATAGCCTATGTCATCGGAAACAGATTTTGCTATCTCCTCCAGCCGATCGGTGAGAAGCCTTTTGGCCCGCTCCAGGCTGTCGTCTCCCGGGATCAGAACCTCCGCCTGGGCCAGAAGCTCCCTGGCGTGGGAAAGCTCGTCATCCTGCAACGCCTTGTTGGCTTCCTTTATCAGCTCCGCGAATTTCTCAATGGTTGCCTCATCCACCACCGGCGCAATCTCCACCCCTGTATCCACAGGCGCACCCGAGTCCGGAACGGGCGTCGGCTGGATATCGCTTCCATCGACGACCTGCTCATCGCCCGGAGGTGTGGTCTGGGTGTCATCAGGGGCGACGGGGGGTTCGATCTGTTTGGGAGGGGGAGGGACAGAGCTTTCGATAAGGCCGGAGATGTAATGTTTCCCCTTTTCAAACCATACTTCCCCCTGGTTTTTGTACAGGATCGGATTCCCCTGGTACGATATCACCCCCACGGCGATGGCGCCCGCCACCAAAAGGAACAGAATGAACCTGAAAAAGAACCTGGAGCGCTTGGCTCTGATATTAACCGTGGTCTCGTCCGATTCCGCCAGATCCTTGTTCCCGTTCTGCTGCAGGGTGAACGTGGTCTTCTCCAGGTCACGTTTGATGGCCAGCACAGAGCCATATCTGTCGTCCGGCTCTTTCTCCATGCATTTGCCGATGATTTTGCTGACCGCATTGGGCACACTTCTGTTAAAGTCCCGCACGGAGGGGGGAGCCTCGGCGATATGCTTTTGCATAAGCCCCCAGGGAGTGGAGGCTTTGAAAGGCAGCTGGCCGGCCAGCATCTGGTATAAAAGCACGCCGAGGGTGTATATGTCTGTATGGGGTCCGAGCTTGTTCACCTCCCCCATGGCCTGCTCCGGCGCCATATAGGCGGGAGTTCCCAGCGCGCTTCCCATCTGGGTGATTTCGGAAGTGATCTCCTGGTCTTCTTCCTGCACTGCCTTGGCCAGCCCGAAATCGAGAATCTTGACCACCAGCTGGTGGCCAATATCCATGATGATTATGTTGTCCCCTTTAAGGTCGCGGTGGATGATCCCCTGCCTGTGGGCGTATTCCAGCCCATCGCAAATCTGGTTGGTGATCTGCATGAAGTCTTCCAGATCAAGCTGCCCTTTTTCCTTTATTAATTTGGAAAGCGACTTTCCTTCCACAAACTCCATGACGAAGTAGTATTCCCCTTCGCTGGTTTTGGAAAAGTCGAGAATAGACACCAGGTTGGGATGGGTAAGCTTGGTTTGCAGCTTCACTTCCCTCTGGAAACGCTTGATGGTCTCTTCGTTTTGGGTGTGTTTTGCGGAAACCACTTTTATCGCCACAAATTTGCCGGTGGACAGTTGCACGGCCTTATACACCGCTCCCATCCCCCCCTCGCCGATCATCTCCTGGATCTTGTATCGCCTGTCGAATACCTTGTCCTGAAGATCATCCGTCTTTGGGCAAATTACCTCCGTCCCGTCGTTTGGGCAGTATCGGATGTTCTGCTCAAACTCTTCCTTACATGTCGGGCAAAATGGCTTTGTCATCTAAAATCGCGCCGGTCCCTGATGTTTGTCCGATATTACGGGATGAATTGGTAACCTGATATGCAAATGGATTCTCCCGTTGTTATAAGCGGCGTAAACCACGCCAGCTTAAAGCCTTGATTATCTTTCGTTGAAGACCAAAGATCAAGGGGAATGAAGGACAACGCTAATAATTAAAGGGTGGCCGAAATAGCCTCTGCCGAAAAATAATTTTCGCCGAATCTCCCAAAAACCGCATGTAAACAAAATTTATTTGATAATTTTAATCAGAGAAACCAAATTTACTATTAAGAATGGTTATAAATGATATGGCCTGATCAGGCCCATGGCAGGATGGAAGGATCGTATGTCTCAAACATCGACCGATCGTAAAGATCCTTTTGAATCAGGGTAATACATGCCAGAAAACCCGATTTGGATCCCTTCTGCGGATAGGGCGGAAAACTCCAATATGGCCCGTTTCATGCGCCTTATAGCCAGAAAATATAACCGTGAAATATCTGGCTACTCCTCCCTGCGAAAATGGTCCATCCAGAATATCAATGAGTTCTGGGCCGAGGTGTGGGAATTCACCCAGATCATGGCATCCGCCCCTTTCACCAGCGCCGTGGAAGATCTGGACAAAATGCCCGGCGCCCGATGGTTCCCCGGCGCCAGAATGAACTTCGCCGAAAACCTGCTCCGGTTCCGCGACGGCCAGCCAGCCATCGTATTTTGCAACGAAGCTGGCCTCTCGGCGGTGATGACCCACGAAGAGTTGTACAAGGAAGTGGCCAGCCTTGCCATCCCTATGAAAGAAATGGGCGTGGGACCCAGGAGCCGGGTGGCGGCTTTCATGCCCAACATACCCCAGACCGTGGTGGCCATGCTGGCGGCCACAAGCCTGGGCGCCACATGGAGTTCATGCTCTCCGGACTTCGGTGTCAAAGGAGTGCTGGACAGGTTCGCCCAGATCCGCCCGGACCTTCTGTTCACTGCGGATGGTTATTTTTTCAAGGGGAGACACCATGGATCGCTGGAAACCGCCGCCGCCATAGTAAAGGAGATTCCCTCCATAAGGAAGACGATAGTGGTCCCCTATTCCAGCCCGGACGCCGACATCGGTTCCGTGCCGGGCGCGGTTTCCTATGCCGATTTCAAGATGCAAGGCGAGCCACCGGATCTGGAATTCGCCCAGCTTTCCGCCAGTCATCCACTGTATATCATGTATTCGTCGGGCACCACGGGACTGCCCAAGTGCATGGTCCAGTCGGCGGGGGGGATCCTGGCGAACCAGCTCAAGGAGCTGGCCCTGCATACGGACGTGAACCGGGACGATGTGATCTTCTACTTCACAACTTGCGGGTGGATGATGTGGAACTGGCTTGTCTGCGCCCTGGCCCGTGGCGCCGCCATCGTTCTGTATGATGGCGCCCCCTTTCATCCAGGCCCAGGCGCGCTATGGAAACTGGCCGAAGATCGGAGGATCACCATCTTCGGAACCAGCGCAGGATACCTGGCCGCCCTGGAAAAAAGCGGACTTGAACCGGCAAAGGAATATGACCTCTCCTCGTTGAAGACCATCCTCTCCACCGGCTCTCCCTTGCCCGCCGAAGGGTTCGAGTTTGTATACGCCCATATCAAAGGCGACCTCCAGCTCTCCTCCATCTCCGGCGGAACAGACCTGAACGGATGCTTCGCCCTGGGGGACCCCACCGGGGCCGTGTATCCGGGGGAGTTGCAATGCCGGGGGCTGGGGATGGCGGTGGAGGCGTATGACCGGAAAGGCGCCCCGGTATACGGCCAGCGGGGGGAGCTGGTTTGTGTCAAGCCTTTCCCCTCCATGCCGCTATATTTCTGGGACGACCCGGACGGGCGAAAGTATCACCATGCCTATTTCGACACCTACCCTGGCGTGTGGCGCCATGGAGATTACATAGAGATCAACCATCGTGGAGGTGTGGTGATCCATGGGCGCAGCGACGCCACTTTGAATCCGGGCGGCGTTCGTATCGGCACGGCGGAGATATATGGCGAAGTGGAGCGGATGGATGAAGTGGAGGACAGCCTGGCCGTGGGGCAGCAATGGAAGGGGGATATCCGTGTGATTCTCTTCGTCAAGCTTCCCCCTGGCCATACCCTGACCGATGAGCTGCGGGAGAAGATCAAAACCCGGATTCGCGGCAACCTTTCACCCCGCCACGTCCCGGCCATGATCATCCAGGCCCCGGACATTCCATACACCCTGAACATGAAGAAAGTGGAACTGGCGGTGAAAAACATGATCGAAAAGAAGCCGGTGGTCAACAAGGAGGCGTTGGCCAACCCGGCGGCCCTCGATTTCTTCGGGGGAATAAAGGAACTGGAGCAGTGATGGAGACCAGGGGAAAAGAGCTTG
>JAOUPQ010000147.1 GCA_029879765.1 Nitrospinota bacterium
ACATGCTCGCTGGCGCCATTGCGGCCCAGCTCGAATATGGCGGCCACCGCCAGGTTTTCGTGGAACCGTCCCCCTGGCCCCATCATTTGCGCCGTTATCTCTCCGACACCCTCCAGCTCCGCCACGCCGCATTTATGGTTCACGGAGCCGTCCAGAAGCTGGTTCACCACCACAGCCCGACCAAATCCGGCCTGGATGTATGTTTCCTTCCCCACAGGCGCCATGGCGCCGTTGGCCGCGTCCACCACCAGGGTCACCTTTTCCAGCCCGTAGGATTCGGCGGACCGCCATTGCGGGGGGAGGGATGTTTTGCTGTTGGCCGGGTCCATATGGTATCCAAGATAAAGCTCCCACGCCTCCACAGAGCATTCCCTGGGTTCACACAAGATCGGCGCGTTCTGCACCTGCGCCTGATAATCGGTGGCCATCACCAGCCGTGTCAGCTCCACGTCGTCCGGCGGCAGGAGCTTTAGCCCCCGGCGGGTGAATATCTTTATTCCGTTATAAGAAGCCGGGTTGTGCGACGCGGTGATGACTATGGCCCCGGCGGCGTTGATGGCCTGGGCGTACAGCGCGGCCAGGGGAGTGGGGGCCACGCCGATGACATGCGGCGCCAGCCCCGCCTTGGCCACGCCCCGGACCGCGGCGGAGGTGAACACGCCCGCTGGGTCTCTGGGGTCCCACCCGATGACCATGGCGCCTTGCGGGATGGCGGCGCCGGTGTCCAGAAGCTGCCGGGCGCGGGTGTATGTGTACAGTTCCATGAACTGCTCTGTGATGATCCCCTTTTCCACCAGGGCCTGCTGGGGAGTCAGCCCCTGGAGGTCACCCCCCCCGGAACGGGCCGTCCTTGCCCGAACTCCGTCTGTCCCCTGCAGTCGAAACATCCGACGTCAGGCCACGGTCACCGATTTGGCCAGGGATCTGGGCCTGTCGATGTTGCGCTTCAATGTGACGGCGGTGAAGTATGACAAAAGCTGGGCCGCCACCATCTGCAGATAAGGGGCGGCGAAAGCCGGGGCTTTGGGCAGGGTGATGACATCGGAGAAGATGGCGGGAGGCTTTCCTTTTTCCTCCAGCATGATCCCCAGGATATAGCCCCCCCTGGCGCGGATCTCCTCCACGCTGGACATGGAGATGTCGTACAGTTCCTTTTGCTCTTTGGGAGGCATGAACACCACAGAGTTCATCTTCTCGTCTATGAGGGCGATGGTGCCATGCTTCAGAAAGCCACTGGGCATCCCCTCCGCATGGACATAGGAGACCTCTTTCATTTTCAGGGCGGACTCGCGGGCCACCGGGTAATATCGCTCCCGCCCCAGGAACAGCCAGTGGTTGATATGGCTCTGGGCCTTGGCGATGGTGTGTATGAAGCCCGATTTTTCGTTGAGGATCCGCTCGATAGTCTCCGGGATAACGCGCAGATCCTTGATTCTGGCGTTGGCCACCTTGCGGGAGATGACCCCGCGAATGACCCCGGCCTCCAGGGCGATCCGGGTGAGGATGATCATCTGGGACATGGCCGCCTTTGTGCTCAGCACGCATATCTCCGGCCCGGAGCCTTGCAGGATCAGGCTATCCACCATCCGGGCCATGGAGGAGCCCATGACGTTGACGATGGCGGCGGTGGAGGCGCCAAGTTTCTGGGCGTGGCGCAGGGCGGTGAGGGTGTCGTAGGTCTCTCCGGACTGGGAAACGGCCAGCACCAGGCTCTCCTTGCCCATCTGGGCCAGGTGCCGGAACTCGTCGCTGGAAAGAGCCAGCGGAGTGGCCCCGCCATAGAGGCTGAACATATACTGGGCGAACTGGGAGATGTAAAAGGTGGTGCCCACCCCGGTGATGGTCAGGGTCTTCTCCACCGTCTGCCTGGCCAGGTCCCTTATCCGCTCCTCGTCGATGTCCAGGGCCGAGTTCACCACTATCGGTTGTTCGTAAATCTCCTTGAGCATGTAGTGGGGGAATCCGCCCTTCTGGGCCATTTCCGAATCCCAGGGCAGCTCCAGCACATCCCGGGCCACGGGCTCTCCAGTGGAGATGCTTTTGATGCTGTGGCTGTCGTGGGTCACCTGGGCGTATTCGTCATCCTCGATGAACACCACTCTTTTGGTGTGGTCGATAAAGGCGTTGAAGTCGGAGGCCACATAGTTGGCGTCGGCGCCCAGGCCGATGATCAGCGGGCTTTCCTTCCGGACGCAGAAGATGCGGTCCGGCTCGTGGGAGGTGATCATGGCCACGGCGTATGTCCCCTCCAGTTCCCTGATAGCGGCCACGAAAGCCTTTTCCACGGAGTTTGTCTTTTTGAAGTAATCCTCCACCAGATGCACTATCACCTCCGTGTCGGTATCGGAGACGAAGTTGTGGCCATCCCGGGAGAGCCGGGAGCGGAGCCTTTCGTGGTTGGAGATGATCCCGTTGTGGGTGATGGAGAAATCCGCCCCGCAGGAGGAGTGGGGGTGGGCGTTTTCTTTGGTGACCGCGCCATGGGTGGCCCATCGGGTGTGGGCGATCCCTGTGTGGCCGGAGAGGGTGGAGAAGCGCTCCTTTTCGCTGACTTCCCCCACGGCCCCGATATTCTTGCGCACATGCACCTGGGGGCCGCCGTTCACCATGGCCACCCCGCAGGAGTCGTAGCCCCTGTATTCGAGGTTATGGATACATTTGACCAGGCGCTCGGCCACTTCGCCGAGCGATATGACACCCGCTATTCCGCACATATTTTCCGCCTTTTTATTTTCCGCCGCGAGATGGATATGAGAGATTGTGGGGGATGATGGCTTTGGCCGCCATCACAGAGCCCGGCGCCAGAATGTTGGACGCGCCCACCTTGGCGCCGTCCCCCACGAAGGCGCCTATTTTATCCAGGCCGGTGTCCACCATGGCCTTGCCGATCCTCACTTTTATTTTTTTCCCGTCCAGCGGCCTGTTGATGGTCATGGTTCCCGAGCCGATATTGGCCCCCTGGCCCACAACGGAGTCGCCTATAAAGCAAAGCCCGCCGATGACTGAATCGTCGAAGATGACGCTGTTTTTCAGCTCCGCCCCATGCCCCACCACGCACCCCGCGCCCACGCAGGTGTATGGGCGGATCAATGTGTTGTGCCCCACAAAGGAGCCTGCCCCGATGTACGCCGGCCCCTCCAGCACCACGCCGGGGCTGATCTGGGCGCCCTGGCATATTTTGACCGGGCCGCGGATGATGGTGTTGTGCAGTTCCACGCCGTTGTGGATGGAAGCCATGCTCCATTTGTCCATTATCATCTTGTTGGCCGTGAGGATGTCCCATGGATAGGCCATGTCCAGCCATGCGTCCTCCCAGATGGCCGCGCGCAAGGAGTTTTGCCGGATAAGGGTCAGCAAGGCTTTTTCCATATTCGCCTGGGCTTTTTCCAGCTCATCGAAAAAGGTGGTGGGCAGCGCGAAGACCCCGGCCAGGACATAATTCCCCAGCCCGGCTTTTTTCGGCTTTTCCACCATTTTTGTGATCTTCATGTCCGCCCCCAGATACACGTTGCCATATTTTTCGGCGGATTGGGTGAGGCAGATGGCGGCGGTGGGCTCGTTGCTGATTCCAAAGGACTGCATGGTGACACTGAATATGTTGGCGCCCGCCAGGGTGTCGGCATAAACCAGCAAAAAGTGCTCTCCCGGCAGGAATTGGGATCTGGCGGCCAGAATGGCGCCGCCGATGCCCGCCGCTTTTCCCTGCTCCACCAGGTTTACTTTCACTTCCGAATGGATATCGCCGGAAAAACGCTGGCGCAAGGCCTCCTGCTTGTGCCCCACCACCAGATTCACGATGGTGACTCCCGCCAGGCGCAGAGCCTCTATGGTGTGGTCTATCACATATCGGCCCGCCACGGGGATCATGGGGTTTGGCCGGGTTTGGGAAAAGGGCGCCATGCTGCTCCCCTGGCCTCCGGCCAATACCAATGCTTTCATCTGTACCCTTTGATAAATTTATTTCAATCTTTCATTATAACATGATCAAACCTGGCGGTCAGTTCCGTTTATCCGGCAGGGGCCATGGGATTTTTATGACGACCTGAATCTGGCGGTTTGCGCGGCAATCGACCCTGGTTTTCAGATCACCAGAGCAAAATTACCCGAAGCGATGTCGGCGCCTGTAATCGGGAGGAGTCCGAAAACGCTTGAACCATCGGGGAAATAGGATTAACTTTAGTTATAGAAAAAGCTATTCGACTGATATAGGTGTTGCCATGAAGCTGAGCGAGAGCAATTATCAACATTTCAAGCAGGCGTTGTTGGCGCAGAAAAACGCATTGCAAAAAGAAGCCGAGAAGACGGTGGAGGAGGGGCTTAATGTCGACTCCGAAGACCTGGCCGACAGCATAGACCGATCATCCGTGGAGACGGAGAGAAATTTCACCCTGAAGCTGCGAGACAGGGAAAGAAAGCTGATCAAGAAGATTGACGAAGCTTTGGAGCGGCTGGAGGCTGGAAGTTTCGGAGTCTGCGAAGTGTGCGAGGAAGACATCAGCTTGAACCGGCTCAAGGCCCGCCCCATCGCCACTCTTTGCATAGAATGCAAGGAGGAGCAGGAAAAACAGGAAAAGCATAACGAACAATAAGGCGACGATCTGGTCAGACGGAGTTCTTCCCCGCAGAGGCCATGGGCGACGCGTTCAGTATCCTCCTCTTGGAATTAAAAACCTTGATCGTATACTTCAAGTTTGGTTTCTTCCCCTTGCGCAGCACTTCGCGCAATTTGCTGGGCCCCAGGTTATAGGCCACCAGCGCCAGGGTCAAATCGCCGAATCTGGCTTTCATCTTCGACAAATAATAAGATCCCAGACGCACATTAGTGTCCATATCCGTCAGATGGTGGGGGGCGAAATCTGAATCCATTTTCACCTCGCTGGCCATAGCCCTGGCCACAAAGGGGCGCAACTGCATATAACCCACGGCGCCGACGTTGGAAACGGCGTCGTGGCGGTATGCGCTTTCCGTCTCGATCACTGCCAGCAACAGGTATGGATCATGACCATGGGCTGCGGCGTATTTGACCACCGCTCCAGTGAGCTTCCATCGATCGGCCTCGTCCATTGCTGGCGCTCTTTTCCCGATTATATGCAAAAGATCGAGCCTGACAGCCCTTCTGGCCTCTTTCTGGGGGGAGGGCTGGGACCTGTCCATGGCCCGCTGAAGCCGGTGATCCGCTTTTTCCGCCATGCTTATATGGGCCAGGCCGATGACATAGAAGGTGAAGGCCGCAAGGAGGAACAAGGCCTTGGAGAAAATCCTCGGTGTCCTGATCATGGTCTCCTCAGTTTTGTATGTTACTAACAATCCGGCAAACTGGATTGCCAGACGATACATCCACCAAGGTTCATAACTCCCGGTCAGCAATGAACCCCAAACGGGTACCTTAAAATTAGCTTTTGCGCCGTCGCACGTCAAGCCGAATATCGCCTTTTTTGCGAAAGATTGTAATGCGGGTGCATACAGCCCGCATATGCCATTGTAACGACAAGCCTTATATCGAAGGCTACGAAAATATGACTGAATTTTGGATCAAAACAGCTCTCGACGGACTGAAATGAGGCAAAACGGACAGGTTCGGCTTTTGCATGGGTGCGCGATGGAAAATATATGGCTGGCCCCCGAGGAGTCGAACCTCGACGTACGGATTCAGAGACCGCTGTCCTACCATTAGACGAGGGGCCAACAGATTGTCCTGCTGCGCTCCGACATTCTACTATAAAAACCCCTCCCATTACCATGCGAGTCGGGTTGTTTTTTTCCGATCCCCGCCAGAACGGAGGAAAATGTACCCTGTCCTGACCCTATGCCACGATTTTTCCGCTTCTTTGCCCCGCCCAGAGGATCCAAAGAAATGCGAAAATAGTCTACAGCGGACCTGCTTTAGACTTGGTCCATTTCGCCGATCCCTGCATCTATATATAAAGAAAGGAGACGAACCATGATTATTAAGCCGAAGCCCTCCCGCCTGGCGCCATACGTGGTTGATCTGGAGGAGGGATCCCATATATGGTGCGGCTGCGGTCTTTCCAGGGAACAGCCGTTCTGCGACAACGCCCACAAAGGGACGGAATTCGAGGGTCAGGATCGGGTCGCCATGCTTTTTGAGACCGAGACCGACAAGACCGTGGCCCTGTGCGGCTGCAAGGAGACCAAAAATCCCCCGTTCTGCGACGGAGCGCACAAGAGCCTGTGAGGCCCCCAGGCCCAACCTCCATCGGTGGAGAGCGGAACCGTACGCTCTCCACCGAATATAAAACGAAAAAAACCCTTCCTGCCCCAGTTTGTTTCCATGGTTGCGGACTTGATCCAAATTGTCTATAGTAAAAGGTGGAGTGTGTCGTGAAGGATTCGCAGTAGAGCGGAATCCATATTGCGATATGAACTCCATCGGCTAAGGTGGCGCTGGCTGAAAATCTAGGGAACATTTCCCGCGTGATATTTCAACAGTTTAGGGGAACAACCGAAATCATCGTTTTTGACGGGGAGGTTCCCCCCTGGAAGGGGACAATTGTCTCCGCAGGGCGGCCGACTGTAACACTTTGATTATACAGGAGCAGTATAGATGAAAACCAGGATTATGAAAGCGGTTCTACCTTGGCTTTCCCTCCCGGAAGACAACCCTCGCTCCAAATTCACTCCGATAACGGATATCAGCAGGGTGGAGGATATCCCCGAGCAGGTGGTTACGGGTCTGGAGGAAGTCACCGATAGTTTTTCCTTTAAGGCTAATGAGTACTATCTGGACCTGATAAACTGGGACGACCCGGATGACCCGATCCGCCGCCTGATAGTCCCGAATCCGGCCGAGATGGACGGATGGGGGGAATATGACGCCAGCGACGAGGCCTCCAACACCCGCATCCAGGGGCTTCAGCACAAGTATCCGGAAACCGCCCTCTTCCTGGTCACCGACAACTGCACCGGCTTTTGCCGATATTGCTTCCGAAAAAGGCTGTTCCTGGCCCAGGCCGACGAAGTGACCCGCGATTACAGCGCCGTCTATTCCTACATAACCGCCCATCCGGAGATCAACGATGTGATCCTCTCCGGCGGTGACCCCCTTTCCATGTCCACCAGGCGCCTGGGGGGGATCCTGAAAAACCTGGCCGCCATCCCCCATGTCAAGACAGTCCGCATCGGGTCCAAAACCCCCGCATACAACCCCATGCGCCTGGGCGGCGACACGGAATTGCAAAGGATTTTGAGCGACTTCACCGCCCACTCCGGCAAGACTTTATACCTCATAGCCCACTTCGACCACCCCAGGGAACTGACAGATATCGCCCTGGAGGAACTGGCCATGTATCGCGACTGCGGCCTGGTGGTTCTTAACCAGTGCCCCATCCTGCGCGGAATCAACGACGACGCAGCCACCCTGAGCGAGCTTTACAACAAGCTGCACGCCGCCGGAGTGGCGCCATACTACGCCTTCCAGGGGCGCCCGGTGCGCGGCAATGAGCAGTACCTGGTCCCCATCACCGAGGCCTACAAAATATTCCACGACGCCGTGAAAGACCTCACCGGCCTGGCCAAACGCGCCCGATATGTGATGAGCCACTCCTCCGGCAAGATCGAGATCCTGGGTGTGGACGAGAAACATATTTATATGCGCTACCACCGCGCCAAGAACCCGAAAAACCGGGAGCGCTTCATGATCTTCGACAGGGACGACTCCGCCTTCTGGCTCGA
>JAOUPQ010000148.1 GCA_029879765.1 Nitrospinota bacterium
AGTTTTCCACCCCTTCGATGAACCTGGGGTCGGTGGTGGTGTCCTCCACCAGGATGGATCGGCCCATCTTGGCCGCCTGGCCGGTGATCCCTTCCCCCAGGCGGATCCCCCTGTTGGCCGCTTCCCTGGGAAAACCGATCCATTTCACCGCCTGGAGAATATCTTTTTCATCCAACAGGCGTATCATGGCGTGGTCGTAGCCCAGCACGTCCTGGGATATGGACATGGCCATATCCAGGATTTCCTCTCGGGATCGCGCGGCGGCCAGGTATTTGCCTAAGGAGTTGACTTTTTCAATTTTGCTTCGCATCTGCTTATTCTAGCAGACCCTCCGAAGCGGGGAAATGGAAGTTGAAAGCAAAGCTGTGGTCGGGCAGACCCCTGGCTTTGAGCGCACACTTCCCATGATGGAAGCGCTGGCCCTAATTCGGACTAAGATTTCCCCATTTCGTCACACCACGCCCATCGGGCCTGATGTGGCCTTGCCCAGGCTGGCGACAAAGATAGCTGCGCCTGACGCCCAAAGCCTGGCAGCTGCAAAATCCGCTCGTGAATTCGGCGATCTAGACCCTGACAACGTTCTGGGCGTGAAGGCCCTTGGGCCCTTCGCAGAGCTGGAATTCAACCTCTTCCCCGTTTTTCAAGGATTTGTACCCATCACCTTGAATAGCGGAGTAGTGGACGAATACATCGCTCTCCTTCCCGTCTTCCAGGATGAAGCCGTACCCCTTTGCGTTGTTGAACCACTTGATCTTTCCCTTTGCCATATGATCCCCCGTAAAACATAAAAAAACATCGGCAGGATGGAACCTACTTCCGGCAACGCCGGAGCCTCATTAAGCTATAAAGCACCCCTGATTAGCCTGATGAGACCCAATAATTTTAATGATACGGGGATTGAAAAGCAAGAGTATTTTCTCTCGGCTGGCCGCAGATCCGCGCAACCTGCAAGGTTGGATTTCCGGCCGCTACAATACCAGAAAATGAATTATTACGCCTATGCGCCAATTTGGTTGCTATAATACTCCGGCATGAAGATAGATGATGTGAAGATTGTTTTGCGCACACCAGGGGTGATCATGGCTGGAAGAAAAGCACGGATTGGCAGGCCTCTCATGGCATGGGAGGGACGCAATGTGGCGGTTTGCGTTGTCCGGCGCATGATGACATTAAAGAATATAATGAAAAATGACTGACAATACAGACAATACGGAAAAAATGTTTTGCCCATCCTGTGAAAGAGAGTTTGATCACGGGCTCCATTTCTGCCCTCATGACGGGTCCAAGCTGATCGTGCGCTCCAACGACGAACTGGCCGGGCAGACCCTGGACGGGCGATACAGGATCCTCCACAAGCTGGGGGAAGGGGGGATGGGGAAGGTATACAAAGCCGAGCAGGTGGCCACGGGGAAGATGGTGGCGATAAAAATCGTGGCCCAGCACCTCTCCACCGACGAGGCCACCATCCGCAGGTTCCGGCGGGAAGTCAACATACAGTCCAAGCTGGAGCATCCAAACATCGTCACAGTCATCGACTTTTCCCAGCTCTCCACCGGCGAATATTATTTCGTCATGGCCTTCGTGAAGGGAACCTCCCTGCAAAACCTGATTCTGGAAGAGGGGAAGCAGGACCTGAAGAGCTTCTTCGATTACGCCATCCAGATATGCGATGGCATTGAATACGCCCACCGGCTGGGCATCGTTCATCGCGACCTTAAGGGGGATAACATCATAGTGGCCCACCTGGGGCACCAGAAGGTGGTGAAGATCCTGGATTTCGGCATCGCCAAGGCTCTCCAATCGGCCGACGACACAAAAACCACCGCCAATACCGCCCAACTCACCGCCCAGGGCAGGATCCTGGGGACACCGGCTTATATGTCTCCGGAGCAGGCCAAGGGGGAGATAAGCCACATAGGGCCCGCCACCGATATTTACGCCATCGGCGTTCTCATGTTCCAGATGCTCGCCGGCAAGCTTCCCTATGAGTCCGACACTCCCTGGGGCCTGATGCACAAGCATATCATGGCGCCTGTGCCCCATATTAACGGGGACAGCGCGGCGTTGCGCGAGTTGGACAAGGTGGTGTCCAAATGCCTGGAAAAAGACCCGGCAAACCGATATCAATCCGCCCTGGAGCTCAAGGACGCTTTGGAGCATCTGAAAGCTGAATACACCAGGCCTGGCTCCGGAACCAACTATACATCCAACAACATCAGCGCCACGGCGGAAAAAACCGCAGTGCTGGCGCCGGATGAAAGCCTGGATCCCACGGTGGGCTACCAGACCCCTCCTCCCGTTTCATACGCCGAGCCCCAGTCGGACAAGCTCAAGACAGCGGTATACGCCGGTCTGCTTGTCCTGGCGGTGGTCGCCGGCGGCGCGGGGGTCATGTACTTCGTCAAGGGTAAAGCCCCTGATAGGACCGCTCAGATGGAGCCGGTCGGGCCTGCTGCGGAAACGGAGACTTCGACCGCTGTCGTCGAAGATGTGAAACCGCCGGCTGAAAATGGAGCCAAAACACCGGACCGCTCTCCGGAAGAGACAAAGGCCGCGAAAATCCAGGAGAATTTACAGACAGCCAAAAGACGCTTCGACGCGGGGGCGCTGACTCGGCCCGAGGGGCAGAGCGCGCTGGACAGCTACCTGGCCGTCCTTTTGCTTGACCCCAAAAACAGCGAGGCGATGAAGGGGCGTGACTTGATCGGGGAGCGGCTTGTGGCGCTGGTGAACGAGGCGATCGACAAGCAAAACCTGGGCACCGCGGCGGAATATCTGGCCCAGGCCGAGGCGCACACGCCGAAGGCGGTGGGGATGAAAGAGGCGACGCTGCGACTGGAGGAGGAGAGATCCCGGCAGGCCAAGGCGCTGGCGGCCTTGCATCAACAGGAGGATAAACAAAAACAGATCGAAGCGCTGCTCAAGGAAGGGGACGCATATTTCGAGGCGAACGCTCTGGACAAGCCAGCTGGAAAGAACGCCATCGATATGTATAAAAAAGTCCTGGCCATAGCGCCAGGGCATCCAGAGGCGAATAGCGGCCTGGAAAAAGTGGCCCAAACGGCCCTGGCCCAGGCCGAAAAAGCGATGGAGAAAAAGGAATTTCAAAAATCCGGAGCGCATATAAAAACAGCCCTGTCCGCCACCGGCTCATCGGAAGAAGCCCTGAAGATGCAGGAGAGGCTGTACCACGCCATCCAGACGGAGAAAGCGCAAGACGGCAAGCAGTTTGCCAGCGCGGACCAGGAAGCCGCCAAAGCCAGGCAGGCTGCGGAAGATAAAAAACGCCTGGAGGACGAAGCCACACGGGCCAGCCAGGCGGAGGAAGAGGAAAAAAGACATCGGGCGGAGGAGGCGGAAAAAGAGAGCAGGGCAAAAGAGGCCATAAAAGCCGGGGACAAGAAGAAGATCGCCGCGCTGCTGGCCAAGGCGGAAGCCGCATTTGACGCCGGAAGGCTGGCGCCTCCTGCCAAAGAGAGCGCCTACGATTTCTACTCCCAGGTTCTGGATCTTGAGCCGGAGGACGAGCAGGGGCAGTTCGGAATGAGGAGAATCGGCCGTGTGTTGCTGGCCCAGGCGCAAAAGGCGGTGGACTACAACGAGTTCGACAAGGCCGCCATACTTGTGGATCAGGTGGAGGAGATCGATCCCACGGCGCCACGCCTGGATAAGGTCCGGGGAAACCTGATAAGGGCGCAGAAGACCACCGGGAAACCTGTGAACGAAAAATCCCTTCTGGGCGCCATGGTGATCATCCGGGGAGGGTGCTTCAAGATGGGGGACAATTTCAAGGAAGGTAACCCAGATGAATTCCCGGCGCATAATGTGTGCCTGGACAGATACATGATAGACAAATACGAGGTGACCCAGGGGGAGTACACCGAAGTCATGAAGAATAATCCCTCGTGGTTCGCCAACTGCCCGCTTTGCCCGGTGGAAAATGTAAAATGGGAGGAGGCCAGCAAATATTGCGCGGCGGTGGGCAAAAGGCTCCCCACCGAAGCGGAGTGGGAGTTTGCCGCCAGGACCCGCGGCAAAAAGATGCGATTCGCCACGGAATCCGGGGTCATCTCCGGCGTGGAGGCGAATTATAACGCCACCTTGAATGTCCAGCGCTATTCCTCCGCGGCGGGAGGATTCCGCAAAAAACCTGTGATCGTGGGAAGCTTCCCCACAAACTCCATGGGGGTGTACGATATGGCGGGGAACGTCTCCGAATGGGTGTCGGACTGGTATGCTTCGAAATATTATGAAGAGTCTCCGGAAAATAATCCTGGGGGACCAAAAGCCAGCGCTGACAATCTTAAAGTAGTCCGCGGCGGATCCTGGAATAGCGCCGCATTCCCCCTGCGGGTCTCCGCCAGGGATAAACGCGAGGCGAACACCAACTCGGACCAGATTGGATTTCGGTGCGCCAAATAAGGGAATAAACGAGGCTGGGGCTGATTTTACAAATCCTCGCCCTGCGCCGACGTTTCCCCGGCGGCGCCAGCTGGTGGTGTCAAAACCGGATTTTACCGCTTCTTTGGCCTCAAACCGGGCCTATTCATGATATAAATCATATGTCAGCGTATTCTCTTCACTTTTGGAACAGAACAGGAAGAGGAAGTGGAGAGGATCCACCGGGCGCCGACCCAAGCGTGGCGCTATGCTATTTGTTAGAATATTGATTTTGCGGAAAGTTGCAGTATTTCCATATGTTGGCCATGGGCGCCAGTTTTCGGGGACGGTTGATAATTCATATACCCGAGCGGCGTCTTCAAGCTTGGACTTGAGGCTCCATATTGAGCTATAATCTAACATTTTCCGTTTACCAGGGAGAATCAAATTTTGCGAATATGTGTTATTGGAACAGGATATGTAGGGCTTGTTACGGGAACTGTCTTCGCGGATCTGGGCAACAACGTGTTTTGCGTCGATGTGGACGCGGCCAAAGTGGCTCAGCTTTCCAAGGGGATAATGCCGATCTACGAACCTGGCCTGGAAGAGATAGTTAAACGGAATTTGACGGAAGGGCGGATAGTTTTTTCCACCGAGGTGGGGGAGTGCGTCCGCAAATCGGAAATCATATTCATCTGCGTTGGCACTCCTTCCAAGAACGAGGGGGAAACCGACTTGAGCCAGGTGGAAAGCGCCGCCAAGGTCATCGGCCAGAACATCAACGAGTACAAGGTGGTGGTGAACAAAAGCACCGTCCCGGTGGGCACCGGCAACCTGGTGCGCCGCATCATCACCGAAAACGAGAAAACCAAGGTGGAGTTCGATGTGGTCTCCAACCCGGAGTTCTTGCGGGAAGGATCCGCCATCAGCGACGCCTTGAATCCGGACAGGATCGTCATCGGCGCCCCGTCGAAAAACGTGGCCATGAAGCTCATAGAGCTGTACGCCACCCTGGGCGCCCCCATGTATATCACCGATGTAGTATCCGCCGAGCTGATCAAATACGCCTCCAATTCCTTTCTGGCCACAAAAATCTCTTTCATCAACGCCATCGCGGACATCTGCGAGCTGGCGGGCGCCAATATCACTGACGTGGCCCGCGGCCTGGGGGCGGACAAAAGGATCGGCCGGGACTTTCTGAACGCGGGGCTGGGTTATGGCGGCTCCTGCTTTCCCAAGGATATTTCCTCGCTGGAGCATACCGCGCGAAAACTCGGATATGACTTCGGCCTGTTGCGCTCCGTCATGTATATAAACGACGCCCGGGCCCACCGGCTTGTGGCTAAAATAGAGAGCCATTTCAAAAACCTCGATGGACTCTGTTTTGCGGTGCTGGGCCTTTCCTTCAAGGCGAACACGGACGATTTGCGTGACGCAAAATCGCTGGAAATCCTGGAGATGCTCACCGGCAAGGGCGCCAATGTGCGCGCCTATGACCCTGTGACCATGGAAAAGGCCAAAGTGCTTTTCCCCGACGTCATTTACGCCGACAACCCATACGAAGCGGCGGAAGACGCCGACGCCATAATCCTGGTCACCGAATGGCGCGAGTTTCTTTCGCTGGATATGGAAAGGCTGAAAAAAGTCATGAAATCCCCTGTGATCTATGACGGGCGGAATATCTTTGATATGGAAAAACTAAAAGGCCTGGGTTTTGAATACCACGGCATGGGAAGGTATTGAGGCAATGGCCAAACGCGCGCTAATCACCGGCGGAGCCGGATTCATCGGCTCCCACCTTAGCCGCCGCCTGATGGCGGAAGGGATGGAGGTTGTGGCCGTGGACAACCTAATCACCGGCGCCAGGAGAAATATAGAGGAGCTGATAGGCCCCCAGTTTGTATTTGAGGAAAGGGACGCCCGCGACCCAATGGACTGGGTGGAAGGCCCGCTGGATTATGTGCTCCATTTCGCCTCGCCGGCCTCGCCGCCGGACTACCTGAAACACCCCATTTTCACTTTGCAGACCGGTTCCATCGCCACCCACAACGCCCTGGAGCTGGCCCACAGAAAAAACGCGGTGTTCCTGCTGGCCTCCACTTCCGAGGTGTATGGTGACCCGGAATCGCATCCGCAAAAAGAGGACTATTGGGGCAATGTCAATCCTGTCGGCCCCCGCTCCTGTTATGACGAGGCGAAAAGATACGCCGAAGCCGCGGTCATGGCCGCCCACCGCTCCCTGGGGATGGACACCAGGATCGTGAGGATATTCAACACATATGGCCCCTTGATGCGCCCGGAGGATGGAAGGGCCGTGACCAACTTCCTGACCCAGGCCAAGGCGGGGCGCAACGTCACTGTTTACGGCGATGGAAGCCAGACCCGCTCCTTCTGCTATGTGTCCGACCTGGTGGAGGGGATTGTCCGGCTGCTGTTCTCCAAGGAAATCATGCCGGTGAACCTGGGCAACCCGAACGAGATAAGCATCCTGAAGCTGGCCCAGATGGTGATTGAGCATGTGGGCTCCAAGAGCCAGATTTCGTTCCTGCAATTGCCGGAGGATGACCCTAAAAAAAGAAGGCCCGATATCACACGGGCCAGGGAAGTCCTGGGCTGGACGCCGAAGGTAAGCCTGGAGGAAGGGTTGATACTTACTCTCGATTATTATCTTTCCATTATGGGAAAGTGAGCAGTGGCAAAGAGCAGGCCTCGCCCTTATGAATTGAAAGAGGCTATCCGGCAGTGGCCGGAAAGCGACCGCCCCCGCGAAAAACTCTCCGAAAAAGGCCCGGCTTTCCTCTCCGATTCAGAGCTGCTGGCCACCATCATCGGCTCCGGCTCCGGAAAAAAAAACGCCCTGGATCTGGCGCGGGCGGTGATCGCCCAATTCGAAAACCTGGCGGGGATCGAGGCCGCTTCCATAGAGGAGCTATGCTCCGTGCCGGGGATCGGGTTCAACAAGGCGGTGAACATCCGCGCGGCGCTGGAGCTTGGCCGACGGTTCACCATCTCCACCACCTCGGTAAAAACCACCCCCATAAGAACCTCCGAGGATGCCTTCAACCACTATCGCGGCCCGATGAAGAACCTGCGCAAGGAGCTGTTCTCCGTGATGCTCTTGAACACAAAACACAAACTAATAAGAACCGTGCAGATATGCGAGGGGGCGCTCAACGCGGCCTATGTGGAGCCTCGGGAGGTGTTCAACCAGGCCATCCGCGCCTCGGCCCATGGGGTGATCCTCACGCACAACCACCCCAGCGGAGACACCGAACCGAGCGACAACGA
>JAOUPQ010000015.1 GCA_029879765.1 Nitrospinota bacterium
TTTCGCCGCAACCAACCTGGTCGATTTCTGGCGATCATGGCACATAACCCTTGGTGATTGGCTGCGGGCCAATGTGTTCAATCCGTTTATCAGGCTGGTCGGCGGGAATTCCGCCGGAGCGCGGGGAATGTTTTCCGCCAGCCTGGTGACCATGGTTGTGTGCGGTCTGTGGCACCACTTCACATACTCGTTTTTTGTGTGGGGAATTATGCATGGTGGAGGGCTGGCTTTCAACCAGGCGTGGTCCGGCTGGGGTCGTCCGATGCTGGGAGTCGACATCCTGGAAAACAGGTTATACAAGATGTCATGCTGGCTCATCACTCATGCCTATGTCACCCTGGCATGGTCCTTCTTTTTTCCCGCCATCAATGGAGACATTTCCGTGAGTCTTGCGTACATGGCAAAGCTTCTTTATATTTTGTAGCATGGTAAAAGCGACATGAACGGCGAAGATGAAAAGGAGACTCTAGCCAGGGTCCAGGCCGCCGTGGAGGCCGCCATTGGCCAGGAGCTTTTGGATATCGGGGAGGACTATCCGCTGCTGGAGAGAGGCGTCATAACTTCGCTGGATATTGTGATGATTACCGCCGCCCTAGAGGAGGCCTTCCAGATAGAGATTCCCGATTCCTCAATCTCCATGAGCAATTTTCACTCCCTAAACTCCCTTGCCGCGCTGGTAACCGCCAGGACGTCAAATATGGGTGAGGTGGGTTTTTCGGAAAAAAAGGCCAATATTATTCTTCTGAGTCTGGGTGGCGCCTTGCGCAGACCTGTTCTTTTTGTGTTGCTGTTGTCTGCCTGGTTCCTGGGAATAGACACCGTTGTCGGGTTATCCATCAATGGGCCGCTGGCGCCATACCTGGCGGATTTCAATGAAAATGGGATGAGGCTTTTTCCCGCCGTGGGAGGACCCCATTCCATCGATGATTTCCAGGCTGCCATCAGGACCCATGAAATTTCCAGAGCTGGCGACAATGACGGATTTCGCGTGGCGTTTTTCGGGGACTCGGGAACCATAGGATCATATGTCCGGGCTCGGGAGGCCATCCCCGCCCAAGCGGAGATTGAGCTGAAAAAGAAATTCAAAAACGCCAAGTGTTATAACCTGGCTTTCTATCAGACATCTTTCGTAAAAGACGCCATGATCCTGGAAGCTGCGCTCAAAGCCAATGGAGGAAAGCCGCCTTTCGACATTGCAGTAATCACCATGAATGAATTTTATTTTCATCCGCGTCACAGTCGACGAATAGTGGAGGTCATGCCCGTATTCGGATTCAATGAGCCCCTGTTCCGGTCATTTATAAAGCGCATCGGCCAGGAGGAAAACGGGGATTATCGGCGGCTCCTGGATTCCCTCTCCACCACCAGGGACAATAACTATTGGCCCCTGGAGCCATGGTTCGCCCAGCGACTGAACTTATACAAGTCCGGGCCAAGACTGCGTTTTCTGTTTAAGCGCCATCTCCTGGTCCATGACATGCCGCTTAGCGATAAATTCGAATACGGCATGACCACCACAGGAAACAGGAAATTGATGGAGGATAATATCATCGATCCTGTCCCAGGATATAGCTCTCATGACAACTATCTTTCCAGAGAGGATCTAAACGACAATATTTCATACAAGTTACTGGAGGATATAGTTTCATTTCTGGAAGGACATGGAGTCAGAACTTTGGCCTATGTAAAGCCGCTGGCCCCGGCCCCCTGGAAAGGAAAGTACGACCTGGGCCCATACACTTCGCCGGACATAGTAGCCGATATCGCCCAAAGACATCCGCTGGAGATGGTGGACGCTCGCTTCGCAATAAAGGGCTCCCAATTCACCGACTCATTTCAGCACTACAGCGCCGAGGGAAACAGGGTCATCGGACGGATGATAGCAGACAAACTTTCCCAAATGATGAGTGAAGAGAAATGAATTTAAACAGGGATCGCAAAGGGGGCGCCATTGTCGAGGCCGTATATCAGGCTGCCCAGGCCCATCCGGACAAAACCGCTTTCACTTTCCACAACGCAATACAGATAGAGCCTGCTACTTGCCACATGACCTATCAGGAGCTTTGGGAGAAGGCCACGGTTATCAGCGACAGGCTTGACACTGTCCGGAAAGGGGATTTGGCCCTTCTGGTGATGCCCCTGGGCCCGAAGCTGCTGGCGCATCATCTGGCGATTCTGATAAGCGGCGCCACCGCCTCCATATATACCCACCCCTCCCCCAAGATCGGCCCGGAGATATACAACCGCAATCTTGCCCATGCCCTGGGGCAGGTGCGGCCAGACCACCTGTTACTCTCTGATGATACCATCGTAAACCTGCACAGGACCCTGGCGGAACAGGGCATGGATTACCTATCGGCTTTGGAACTGGATCAACTAGAGTCACCCAGGGGCCTTCCTGCGCCAAAGATGGATATCGCCCCGGATTCGCCCGCCATCGTCCAGCACTCTTCCGGCAGCACCGGGCTGCAGAAGGGGGTGTGTCTCTCCCACGAAAAAGTTACCAGCCACTGCCGGGCCTATGGCCGCAACTTTGGATTTTCACCGGAATACGACGCGGTTTGCAGCTGGCTCCCCCTCTATCACGATATGGGCCTGTTCACATCCTGGCTTCTGCCCCTCATCCATGGCGCCACCACTCATTTCCTTGACCCCTTCGACTGGGTCCAGCATCCCCTTTCCATTCTTCGTCTGGCCAATGAGAAGAAAGGAACCCTGATGTGGCAACCGAATTTCGCTTATCGGCTGCTGACCACCAGGGTTTCCGATTATGAGATGGAGACCCTGGATCTTGCCCATGTTCGAGGATTTGTCAATTGTTCCGAACCGGTGATCCCTTCCACCATGGCCGCTTTCCACAGCAGGTTCCGCCAGTGTGGCGTTGTGCCGACGCAACTTTGGAACTGTTACGCCATGGCGGAAAACAGCTTCGCCGTGACCCAGGCCTCCGTAGAGGATGCCATGGCCGCAATGGTGGAGGCCGACCTGATCCATTTTTCCAAAGGAAAGGTGATCCCGGGCAAGGAGGGCCAATCGAAAAGCATAGCATCCTGCGGGAAACCGGTGGAAGGTTGCAACGTAAAAATAGTTGACGATGACGGCAATCCCAAAGACGACGGATCCGTGGGGGAGGTTGCTATTAAAAGCCCGTATCTATTTCAAAACTACCTGAACAATAAAGAAGCCACCTCCCTGGCCTTTGATAAACAAGGATGGTATCTGACCGGAGACCTGGGTTTCCTGTTGAAGGGACATCTTTATATCACTGGACGAAAAAAAGACCTGCTCATCGTCGGTGGACGAAACTTCTATCCCCATGATATCGAGGATATTTGCAACCGCGTCCATGATGTTGTCCCTGGCCGGGCTGTGGCCCTTGGCATGGATGACGACGCCCTGGGGACCCAAAGAGTGGTAGTGATTGCAGAGTCCAAATCGCGGGATGAGCAAGAGCACAGAAAGATCTCCAAGACAATCAGACAACTGGTTTTTGAGGAGATGGATTGCCCTGTATCCGAGGTTTTGGTGGTTCCACACATGTGGCTGTTAAAAACATCCTCCGGCAAGATAGCGCGACAGCCCAACCTGGAGAAATTCACCAGCCATAAGTCATCTGTCGCCTCGTTTTCCCCGCCAGTCGGGAAACAAAAGCTGGCGACAGTGGCCCCGGCCTCTTCAATAGTAGTGGCCTTATGGGCGTTTCTTTTCGCGCTGGTCATATACTTGTACATGGGGTTTGTGGCGCTGAGCCAGAACAAAAGCTGGATTATCTACCTGGAATTCTGATCGGCGCTGCTTATATGACATTGCCTGCAGCCACCAGCATACTATTAAGCGTTGCATTACAATAACGTTTAGCAAGACAAGGTCGCATGATATATAGTATAATACTTGGCTTTATACTAGCTTTATATCATTACAAACAAGAGGATAAATATGGATTTGATCAATGTCAAGGAAATCGAGCGCAGGATTAGTGAGCATAAAAAAGAGATAAGCCAACTGGAGCAACTATTGGTAATATCATCGGCCTTCGACGGGAAGAAAGCCACCAAACGCGCCGCCACCTCCCCATCCGCCACCAAAGCCAAGCCTGTCCGCGGCAAAAGAGCCAAACGCGGCTCTGTAAGCGGGGCCATAATCGCCACTCTCTCCTCCTCGTCAAAGCCACTTTCGGCGGGTGAAGTGCGCAATATATTGGTGGAACAGGGCGTGGTGAAAAAAGGCTCCACCACCGTATACGCCATGCTCAGCCAGATGACCAAAAAAGGAAGCGTCAAGAAAGGCAAATCCGCCGATGGCGCTGTTTATTCCACCAGCCCCGCAAAGAAGTAACCGACATTGGTTTGCAGGCGGTATCGCGGAGCCATCGCCGTGGCGCATGCGCCGAGGAGCCGCGATACCGCCTGACAGCCCTTCAGCACCCCCCCCAAAAAAAACTGTCTATTCCCGCCCGCTTCCCCTGATCTGGTCGATAGTCTTTTTCACCAGACCTTCGGCCACCTTCAGCGTCGCTTCGCGGGTGGTGCTGTTTATCCGCTCCATTATCGCCGGCCGCATTCTCTCCACCGCCGCCTCCACCCCCCGGGCCACGGCCTTGTCCAGCAGATCCCCCGCCAGCTTTTTTTCCACCGCCGCGTCCACCGCATCCTCCATGATCCGCGCCAGCTCCCCATTGGCCACCATATCCTCCACCGCTTTTTTCACAGCAGGGCCGATCTTTTCCATCTCCTCCTCCAGCATTTCCTGTTCCGCCTGCTCCAGGAACAAGTCCACCTCGTCCCCGAATTCCTGAAAGGTCTCCTCCTCTTCGTCCGCCCCGGTTTCCAGCGGCGCCTTAGCTCCCCCTCCCTGATTTATCACATACTGCACCCGGCGCAACATTTCCTCCGAGCGAAACGGCTTCTCCAGCTTTCCATCCATCCCCACTTTCTCCGCCCGCTCCTGGTCGAACTCCACCAGGGAACTGGCCAGAAGATACACGGGAATATTTTTCGTCCGCTCCTCTTTTTTCAACGCAAGGCACAGGTCGAACCCGTTCAGCCCCGGCATATCCGTGTCCGCTATTATCATGGACGGCAAGTTCTCCAACGCCATGTGGAACGCGGTCTTCCCATCGCCGGTGATAAGCACATCCACATCCTCCATGTCGAACGCCAGTTCGAACACCTTTTGGACAGTGGAGCTGTCATCCGCCACCAGCAGCTTGGGTTTGTTCATATACCTGCTATTTTCATTATTAAACCGATCATCCCTGTCAAATCAGCACGAAACTCTTCCGTTTTCCGGCCCACCATGGGCATCTGAAGCTTCAATAACCTCCATCTCCAACACACCTTTCCTTGACGAACAAGGCCCGGCCCCATATCATCTCATATAACAAAGGAAGATGAGCGCGCCCGGTGGCGCGGCTGGACTTCAAATCCAGACGGGGGCGCAAAACGTCCCAGGAGGGTTCGACTCCCTTCATCTTCCGCCAACGTCCTATCGAAGCGTGACCACTGTGGCTCCATCGCCTCCTTCTTTCGGCTCTCCCAACCGGAAATCTTTCACATAAGGGGAAGTGACCAGATACTCCCGCACCGCCGTGCGCAACGCCCCGGTCCCCTTGCCATGGATGATCCGCACAAGCCGGGCCTTCCGGGAGCATGCCTCGTCCAGGACCCGCTCCACTTCCTCCACCGCCTCGTCGGCCCGCATTCCCCGCAGGTTTATCTCCAGAGGATCCCCCTCCTCCAGGGCCTGGCCGCTGCTTTGGGTTTCCCAGCGGACAGCGCTTTCCTTGCGGGATGTATCCGCCCCCAGGCCCACAACTTCATCCAGCCCCACGCTCACGCTCATACGGCCCACGGTAACGTCGATCTTTCCCCCGTATGGAGCCGCGGTGACCACTCCTCTTTGCTGCAAGGGGATGATGTACGCCATGTCACCGGCCTTCAGGGCGGCCGCAGGGGTCTTCTGCTCCGGAATCGCCGCCCGGGCCACCTGGGTTTCCACCTCGGCAAGTTTTCTGGAGACCTGGGCCAGCTTTTCCCTGGAACCGGCTGCGGCCCTGGCCTCCTCCACCAACTTGGCGATCTCCCCCCTGGCGGCGCGCACGTCCCCGGCGATTTTGGACTTGGCGCCCTTGGCCGTTTCCTCTTTCCTGGCGGACGCCTCGTCCTTCAGCTTTTGCGCCTCCACCCGCAGCTTTCGGGCGGTTTCCAGGTGTTGAGCCGCTTCCAGCTCCATCTGATCCAGTTGGCTTTTCTTCTCCCGAAGCTGGGCCAGCAGCCTTTCGGTCCGTTCATCGCTTCCCTGCAGGTGGGCTTTGGCCGAGGCGATGATTCCAGAATCCAGGGCGAGGTTTTCCGCCACGCTGATGGCCGAGCTTTCCCCCGCCACCCCCGCTATCACCTTGTAGGTGGGGCGGGCGGTCTTCACATTGAAATCCATGGAAAGGTTGGCGTACTGCATATCAGTCTGCGCCAGCAGCTTCATGTCGTGATAGTGAGTGGTCACCACCACATCCGCCCCCCTGGCCACCAGCGCTTCCAGAGTGGCCATGGCCAGGGCGCTCCCCTCTTTCGGGTCGGTATTGATCATCAGTTCGTCCAGCAACGCCAGGCATCCCGGCTCGGCGCTGGCCAGGATGCGGCGCACCGCCATGATATGCCCGGAAAAGGAGGACAGGTCCTCGGCGATGGATTGGCTGTCCCCTATGTCGGCGAACACCCGGCGATAAAACGGGATGGAGGAGCCTTCCCGCGCCGGGATGAACAGTCCCATGGCCGCCATGGCCGCGCACAGGCCGATAAGCTTCAGCATGACTGTCTTTCCCCCGGTGTTCGGACCGGAGATCACCAGCGCCCTGGCTCCCTCCGGCAGGGATACAGAGTTGGTCACCACCTGTTTTTTCTCCAGCAGCATCACCGGGTTTGCGGCATCCCGCAAATCCAGCGCTCCCCCCAACGCCGGCCTGGATGCGGAAAGCTCCATCGCCAGCCTTGCCCTGGCCACCATGGCGTCTATGCTGCACACTGCGGCGTACATGGCGCGGATGGTATCCGCCTCCGCCGCCACCAGCGCCGTCAATTCCGCCAGAAACCTGTTGATCTCCTCGTCCAGCTGGATCTCCGCCGTGCGAAGCCGGTTGTTCAGGTCCACCAATGCCTTGGGTTCGATGAAATACGTCTGGCCCGAATTGGAGGAGCCGTGGATGATGCCGTCCACCCTGCTCTTTTCCTCCGCCCGCACCGGCAGCACGAATCGGTTGTCCCGCAAGGTCACATAGCTGTCCTGCAGCAACTGGGCCATGGAAGGATCGGTGAGGAATTTCTCCGCCCGTTCCCGGATGGTCCTGCGCAGGGAGTTGACGGTGTTGTATAACCTTTCGATGGTCGGCGTGGCGTCGCTGCGCACGTTCCCCTCTTCATCCACCGAGTCCTCGATCATCTCCGCCAGGCCGGGCGCCAGGGGAATCTCCATCATTATGGGCGCCAGCCGGGTCCGCTCTTCGTCGTCCATGCTCTCCAGCGCCTGCGCCACCGCCTCTCCCGCGCGCAACGTCGGCAGCAGAAGACGCAGCTGGCTCCCCCGCAATGTGACATTCTTCCCGGCCGCCGCCACCATCGGCTCCACATCCTGCAGCTCTTCCAGCGCAAACTGCGGGCGCAAGGTGATCAGCAGCAGTGCGGCTTCCGTCTCATCGAGCAGACGGAGGGCATCCTCCCTGTCCATGGCAGGACGCAAACTGGCGCATGTTTCCTTCCCGCCGGGAGTGGCGGCGTATGCCGTCAGCGCGGATATTATCTGATCAAGCCCCAGGGCCGACAGATTTCGATCCAGGGTCATTTCCTTCGTCATCTCCATCCAGGGATTTCCTGTGTTGTTTTATTCTGTTCAGTTTGCGCTCTCTTCGCTCCCCCCATGCCAGCCAGTTGAACCAGCGGGTCACGATGGCCGCCAGTGTGAAGGCCAGGGCCAGATAAAGAAGCGGAAGATAATCTTTCATCACTTAATTATTGCGCGAAAGGAGGAAATTCTAAAGACGGAATTGCCTGAAGACTATACCTTGAGCTTTTTGCGGACCCCCATCTCCGGCGCCCGACGCTCCCTGATGATATACGCTCGTCCATTGTCCACCAGCGCTTCGGCGGGGGTGGTGTGGGATAAAAACGCCAGCATCGACGCGGAATAGCCATAGGCCCCGGAATTGAATATCCCCAGTAGATCACCGATCCTGGGCGCAGGAAGAGCCACCTCCCTGGAGAACTGGTCCGGAGTGGCGCAAAGAGGCCCCCCCACCCGGACAATGGTATCCGCCTTCTCCCCCATTCTGTTGACCAACGCGGTGGGAAAGTTTTTGTTCATCACGATAGGCGTTAGGGCATGATGAATCCCACCGTCTGTGACCAGATAGGTTTTTCCCCTGGATGCCTTCACATCGATGACCGTGGAAACATACACCCCCGAAGGACCGGCCAGATATCGCCCCGGCTCCATGACGAACATGGTTTGCCTGAACCATCTGGATCGACGAAGGCCTTTCACCGCCCCCTTCAGCCCTGCCCCAACGGCCTTCACGTCCAGCTCCGGCTCGCCATCTTTATACGGGATCCCCAACCCGCCGCCAAAGTTCAGGTACCCTATGGGGGTTTGCAGACTTTCCGCAAGCCGCAGGGCGTATTCGGCCAGCGCTTTATGAGCCCCGGCCAGAACCCCCGGCTTCAATATCCCGGTTCCGGGGAAGAGATGGTACCCCACAAACCGGATCATTTTCTCCTCAATGGCCCTTTTTGTCAGTTCCTCCGCCAGTTCCGGATCCACGCCGAACTTGCGGGGCCCTCCGGCCATCACGTGCCCCCCTTCACCGTCATCGTGGGTATAGTCCAGATTCAGCCGAAAGGCGACGTTGGCTTTTTTTCGGAATCTCCGCGCGGCGAGGATGACCCGCTCAAGCTCCGTGGCCGACTCCACATTGATGGCGGCCAGTCCCGATTGCACCGCCTGGGCGATTTCCGCTTCGGTTTTTCCTGGTCCGGCGTAGGCCATGCTCGCGCGCGAAACTCCCGCAGTCATGGCGGCGGAGAGCTCGTGGCCGGAAGCCACCTCGGCGCCCGCGCCCAGTTTTTTAAATACTTTGATGACAGAGAGATTGGGATTGGCTTTTACGGAATAGAAGATACGAAAGCCCCTGGGGAGAGCCCTGGCCAACCGGGCGTATTGACTGCGCATGATCTGGACGTCATATATGTACACGGGCGATCCCGCCGCGCGAACGATTCGATCCACGGGAACACCCCCCACAAGAAGAGCCCCGTTTTGTTTTTTCAACAAGCCTGTCATGTGGCCATGATACCACCAACTCCCGCCTTTCGGGCGGATGGCCTCAAGCCACCTGGGTTTGGTGATTGGACCGGAACACTTCCATTTTCAGGCTCACCAACCTGCCCAGCCGATCCAGGAACCTGGTGCCGTACCCCTCCATGAAGCGCTGGGGTATGGAGCTGCCGAAGCATAGCGCGCCAGTGAGCGAGCCGTCGGGAGTCCGCAAGGGGATCAACGCCTCGGATCGGATTTTCTGGGCGGCGCCGCATGGAAAAAAGAAATCGTTCCCATACCGTAGCCTCCCCTGCAACACCACCTGCGGAATCTCGGGAAAATGCAGGGCGATGGTTATGGCCGGGGCGAAAAAAATGTTTTCCGATTCCATAAAAAAGCTTTTTTCGGATTTCTTGTACTGTTCAGGATAGAACTTTTCGTAGTCCGGCTCCAGGGCCACGGTGATGAACTGCACATCAAAGATCCTCCTTCCCTGGGTGATCATCGAGTCGAACATCTCCTTGAGGGACTCGGCCTCGAAGACCAGCGCCTCGTAGTCGTCCATCCGCTCCTGGGCCTTCTCGTTGTCCGAGGAGCATTCTATGACCCTTTTCAGGTTTTTGCGAAGAGCCTGGTTGCTCTTACGCAATTGGGAATTGGTAAGCGCCATTACTTTTTCGCTGACATTCCTGTTCATCTTTTCCCTCTACCAGCCTAATCGGCGTGTTTTCTGATGAATGTGGGGATATCCAGATCCTCATCAACCTGGACCGCCTCACTTCTCACTTGTCGCAACCCGAAGAAGCTGCGCCCCTTCTGGCCCTGTTCCACAAATCTGGGTCCGCTGGCGGTGGCCTCCGAATTCACCGCAATGCGCTCGGAGATCATGGAGCGGATCTTATCCTTCCTGTTCTGGTTCTGCATGCTTTCGCGGGCGCGAATGTCGGAAATCCTTCCCACATCACTGCTGGCCTTGAAGCCGGTGGCGATGACGGTCACCCGCACCACATCGGTCAGATCGTTGTCGATGACGGCGCCAAAGATCACTTCCGCGTCCTTGTCGGCGTTTTCGGTGATGTGGCTGGCCGCCTCATCTATTTCGGCCAGGGTCATTTCCGGCCCACCGGTGATGTTGATCAGCACGCTTTTTGCCCCTTCGATGGAGGAATCCTCCAGCAGCGGGCTGTTGATGGCGTTGTGGGCCGCTTCCATGGCGCGGTTTTCCCCTTTCCCTTCGCCGGTGCCCATCAGGGCCATTCCCCGGGCGCTCATGATCGTCCTCACGTCGGCAAAATCCAGGTTCACTAAACCACCCACGGTGATCAGCTCCGAGATCCCCTTCACCGCCCTGCACAGGATGCCATCGGCGATGTTGAACGCCTCGGTGGCCGGCTTCTTCTTTCCCACATAAGCCAGCAATTGCTGGTTGGGGACTGTGATCAGGGTGTCCACATATTTTCTGAACTCCGCAATCCCCTCCAGAGCCTGCTGGTTGCGCCTTTTTCCCTCGAAGTTAAAAGGCTTGGTCACCACTCCCACGGTCAGCGCTCCCATCTCCTTGGCGATAGCTGCGATGACAGGCGCGGCGCCAGTGCCGGTGCCCCCGCCCATCCCGGCGGTGATGAACACCATGTCCGCCCCTTCGATCTTCATCCGCAGCACTTCCGCGTCTTCCTGGGCGGCGGCTTTGCCCACTTCCGGGCGGCCTCCGGCCCCCAACCCTTTGGTGATCTCCTTGCCGATCTGCAGCTTGCACGGCACCGGAGAGCGACGCAGGGCCTGGGCGTCGGTGTTGGCCACGATAAACTCCACCCCGGCCACCTTTTCCTTGAACATGGTGGCCACGGCGTTGCCCCCTCCGCCACCTGTCCCCACCACCTTGATTACCGCCTCATAGCCTCCGCTGGCCGACTCGTCGGTGTAATCGAAAAATACTTGTCCTTCGTTTTGGTCTTTAATTTCGGTCATTTTCGCCTCCCTATAAATAAATACGGTTTTCCGTTACTTACTAAATTAATTCCGCGGCCCAATCTTTCATCCGCTCAAACGCCTTGCTGATGGCGCCCATACCATTTCGTCTGCGAGCAAGCCCGCTTTTTCTCTGTTTATGCCCATACACCACCAGCCCCACGGGAGTGGCGTATACAGGTCCGCTCACCATGTCCACCAAGCCGCCAATGTCCCTGGGGCCCCCCAGCCGCACCGGCATGTCGAATATCGCCTCCGCCAGCTCGGCCGAACCCTGCATCAACGCCGTCCCTCCGGTGAGCACCATCCCGGAGGCGATCTTTTTGCGCTGGATAAACCCGGAGCGCTCCAGCTCTTCGCGAACCATGTGGAAGATCTCCGTCATCCTCGGCTCCATGATGTCCGCCAGCACCCTGCGTGAAAGCATCCGACACTCCCGCCCGCCCACTCCGGGCACTTCTAGCATCTCGTCGTCGGAAACCATGGCCGCCGTGGCGCACCCGCATTGCCGCTTTATCCGCTCCGCCTCATGGTTGGGGGTGCGCAGCCCGATGGCCACATCGTTGGTGATATGCGCCCCTCCCAGGGGAACCACCGCCGTGCCCCGGATGGCGCCGTTGATATATACCGCTATGTCGCAGGTGCCGCCCCCCATATCCACCAGGGCCACACCCAGCTCCTTTTCATCCTTGTCCAGCGCCGCCTCGGAGGCCGCCAGCATCTCCACCACCAGGTCCTCCACCTCCAGCCCCGCCCGGTTCACCGACCGGATGATGTTCTGCACAGAGGTCACCGACGCGGTTATTATGTGGGCCTTGGCCTCCAGCCGCACCCCGTTTATCCCCTCCGGATCCTGGATCCCGTCCTGGCCATCCACGATATATTCCTGGGGAAGGACATGGATCACCTCCCTGTCCATGGGCACATTCACCGTGCGGGCGGCCTCCACAGCTTTTTCCATATCCTGGCGGGTGACCTCCGAGCCCCTGGCGGCGATGACTCCGTGGCTGTTGAAACCGCTGATGTGGGCCCCGGCCATCCCCACATAAACCGCGTCCACCTCCACCCCAGCCATCAGCTCCGCCTCCTCCACGGCCCGCTTTATGGAATCCACCGTGGCGTCGATATTCACCACCACTCCCTTGCGCAAGCCCCGGGATGGATGGGAGCCCAGCCCGATGATCTCCGGCCTGTCGCCCCCGGTTTCCGCCACCACACAGCATATCTTTGTGGTGCCTATGTCCAGCCCAACCACGATATTGTTTTCTTTTGCCATGATCAATTCACTCCCACTTTTTCTTCTTCGCCACCGGCGAACTGGACCACGACCTTATTTTCAAAGGAAAGGTCTATGGAGACTATCCTCTCCTCTTTGCCGCGCAAGGTGTAATCCACGGTCAAAAGCCTCTCCAACTCGTCGGTCCATCCTTCTTTCAGCGCCTTAACCACCACATCGGTTCCTGCGAACCGGGCCACCAGCCTCTGTTTCCCAAAGGCGCCCAGCCCGGCGAACTCATATTTTCCAAACAGTCGATAATTCTTTAGGCGATACGCCGCGGCCACCATGGGTTGCAGGCCTTTTATCGATAATCTGGCCCCGGGCAAAATCTTTTTTTCGTCCAGACCCTTTTCATCTATCACCGCAAAGCCCGCCACCTCGGCGTTTTCCGTCACCCGGGAAATCACCACTCCGCTCTTGTCGATCATCCAGCGCCTGTCGCCAGACTCCAGCACAAACCGCGGCCTGCGCTCCACCACCCGAACGTAAAGGGTGGATGGAATCTGGCGCCGGATCTCCACCGACTCCACCAGAGGATGCGCTTCCAGACGACGGCCCGCCTGAGCCAGGTCCACATCGAAAATGGTCTGGCCCTGCCGCACGGACAGCAGCTCGGCCACATCCTGCTCCGGAATGGCCACCAAGCCTTCCAAAAATATTTCGCGGACTATGAATGACTCCATGGCGGCCTCTGAAACAAGCCCCGCCCTGGCCGCCACCACCGGCCATCCCAGCCCCGCCGCCAAAGCCAGCCCAACCAGGGCCACGCTCCATTGCAACTTTTTCCGGTTTTCCATTTTCACGCCTCCACCGCCAGCGCTTCGCCACATATGTCCAGCGTCAACTGGTCGAACGATATCCCCGCGCTGGCCGCCGCTTTCGGAAGAAGCGAGGTCCTGGTCATTCCAGGGATCGTGTTCAACTCGATAAACCACACCTGCCCCGAGGCGTCCAGAATGAAATCGGACCTGGATTGCCCCCGGCAGCCGATGGCGTTATGAATCAGCAATGCCTGTCGCGCCGCCTTTTCCTCCACAGCCAGGTCCACCCTGGCAGGCAGATGATAGACCGTGTTCCCCGGCGTATATTTGCTCTTGTAGTCGTAAAAGCCATCAATGGTCTCTATCTCGATGGCTGGCAGAGCGCGGATACCCACCACACCCACGGTGAGCAACGGCCCTTCTATAAACTTCTCCACCATCGCTTCCGTATCTTCTTTCAACGCCAGCTCAATGGCCGGAGCTATCTGTCCATCCTCGGCACATATGGTCACGTTCACCGATGACCCGCCGTTGGCCGGCTTCACCACCACAGGAGCCTGCATCTCGATTGCCACCTTTCCCTCGGTGAATTCCTTTCGGCCCACCACCTGGCACGGTGGCGTATCCACTCCCGCCAAAACGGCGAACACTTTTGTAAGTCTTTTGCTCATGGCAATGGCGCTGGCCGCCACTCCGGAGCCGGTATATGGAATGTTCATCAGCTCCAGAAGCCCCTGGACGCATCCATCCTCGCCATACCGCCCATGCAGGGCGATGAACGCCAGCCCGATCTTCTCCTCCAGCAGGCGTTGGGGCAGGTCGCGCCCCGCGTCTATCTCCACGCATTCCACTCCCATCCGCTCCAGTGATTGGGCCACGGCCCGCCCGGTGTTCAGGCTCACCTCCCGCTCGTTGGACAATCCGCCCATCAGGACTCCCACTTTCATCCCTTTGAGCCTGGCCAAAGTTTCACTTCTCATCGAACACCCCCACCAGCCTGATTTCCCGTTCCAGCCGCGCGCCGAACCGCTCGTATACCCGCTTTTCGATCCGCAGCATCAACTGATATACATCCCGCGCCTTTGCGCCCCCGAGGTTCACAATGAAGTTGGCGTGTTTGGGCGACACCATGGCCTCCCCCACCCGCTCTCCTTTCAGCCCGCAAGACTCGATCAACCTTCCCGCATAATCCCCGGGAGGATTCTTGTATACCGATCCTGCGCTGGGCGACTCCAGAGGCTGGGAGGCTTTCCGCTCCATATACCCGCCTCGCATGGCGGCGTGGATCAACTCCATATTCCCTTGCCGCAACAGCAAAGTCGCCCCGGTTATCACGCATCCCGCCGGAAACTCCGACGAGCGATATCCGAACCCGGCCTGACTCGCCATGATCGTCTCCTGCATCCCATTTGCCGTCACAATGTCTATAGACTCCGTTATATCCTTGATCTCCGCGCCCCGAGCCCCGGCGTTCATCCGCAACGCTCCCCCCAGAAGACCCGGAATGCCGAATCCGAATTCCAGGCCCGAGAGTGAACGCTTCATCATCATTCCGGCCAGGGTGGTCAGCCCCATGGCGGCGCCCACCTTCACCCGCGCCGTTCCCTCGCGCGTATCGCTTATCTCCACTCCGCCAAACCGCTGGCCCAGCGCCAAAGTCGTCCCCTGCACTCCCGCATCGGAAACCAGCAGGTTCGCCCCGCCGCCCAGCACAAAACGAACATCCCCCGACCGCATGAGGGCGCAAAGCTCCTCCATGCTCTCCGGCAGCGCCAGCCTTTGCGCCGGGCCGCCTATCCTGAAGGTTGTCCTTTTCCATAACGGTTCTTCCTTAAGTATCTTTGTCATTGCCGCCGATAAACCATTCCCCGACCCGCACCACGCTCCCCGCCCCGAGGGTGATGACCATGTCTCCCGCCTTGGCGGTCCTGGCCAGATGGGCGGGCACATCCTTTATGTCCGCAATGAAAGTCACCGACCGGGCGCCATAGGCCCGGGCCTCGCTGGCCACCATTTCTCCGGAGACCCCCTCTATCGGCTCCTCCCCGGCGGCGTATATCTCCGTCACCACCAGTTCGTCCGCGTCATAGAACGCCTTGCCGAAATCGGACATGTGGTTTTTTGTGCGGGAATAACGATGCGGCTGGAACACCACGATGAGTTTCTTGTCCGGAAAACCGGTCTTCAGCCCGCGCAATGTGGCCTTTATCTCGCTGGGATGATGGCCGTAGTCGTCTATCACCATCACGCCGTCGCGCTCCCCCTTCAGCTGGCATCTGCGCTCCACCCCGGAGAAGCCGGACAGAGCCTCGATGGCCGTTTTTGGGTCCATCTCCAGCTCCAGCCCCACCGCGATGGCCGCCAGGGAGTTGTATACATTGTGGACTCCCGGCATGTTTATCGCCGCCCGGCCGATCTTCTGGCCACTTACGATCACATCGAAAGAGGAGCCGAAGGCGGAGTATTCCATGCCGCTGGCGATGATGTCCGCCGCGGCGCTGATGCCATATGTGCGGAACCTGCGCTCCACCCTGGGGATGATCTCCTGTATGGAAGGATCGTCCAGGCAAAGGATCGCCGCGCCATAGAACGGGGGCTTGTTCACAAATTCCACAAACGCCTCCTTCACCGCATCGAACGTGCCGTAATGATCCAGGTGCTCCGCGTCGATGTTCGTCACCACCGCCACTGTGGGATACAGACGCAGAAATGACCCATCGCTCTCGTCCGCCTCCGCCACCAAAAAGTCGCCTTTGCCCAGCCTGGCGCCGGAGCCGAGCCTGTCCACCCTGCCACCGATGATGATTGTGGGATCCAGCCCGCCAATGGAGAGCACCGCCGCCGACATGGAGGTGGTGGTGGTTTTGCCATGGCTTCCGGCCACCGCCACGGAGTGCTTCATGCGCATCAGCTCCGCCAGCATCTGGGCTCGCGGGATCACGGGGATGAACAGTCTTCGGGCTTCCACAATCTCCGGATTGTCCTTCTTCACCGCGGAGGAGATAACCACCACGTCCGCGTCTCCCACATTCGCCGCGGCATGCCCCAGGTTAATCATGGCGCCCTGGCTTTTCAGATGACGCACCGCCGCCGATTCGGCCATGTCGGATCCGGTTACCGTATATCCCATGTTCAGTAATATCTCTGCGATGCCGCTCATGCCGGAGCCGCCGATGCCGATAAAGTGCAGTTGTTTAGTTCTGCCGAATTTCATGCCGCCTCCCCGGCCAGCGCCAGAAGATGGTCCACTATCATTTCCGCGGCTTTTGGCCGCCCCAGTCCTCTGGCCTTTCGTCCCATAGATTTTGTCGCTTCCCGATCATTTTCCAACTCTGTTATCACCCGGGCCAGCTTTTCGCCGGTCAGGTCGCCTTGCTTTATCATCACCGCCGCTTTTTCATTGACGGCAGGCATGGCGTTTTTCGTCTGATGGTCATCCGCCGCCTGGGGAAACGGGATGTATACCGCCGCCCTTCCCACCACGCATATCTCGCTGACGGCCCCCGCGCCGGCCCGGGAAATCACCAGATCCGCCCCGGCGATCCGTTGCGCCATATCTTCATAATAAGCGGCCACTACCCACTCCAGGCCAGACCGCTGCGCCGCTTCCTTCACCCTCTCCAGGTCCCTCTCGCCGGTCTGGTGGATGAAGCGAATCCTGCCCGCCAACGGCGCCAGATGGGGAACGGCTTCCATCATCGCCTGGTTGACAGGAGCAGCCCCCTGGCTCCCGCCTATGATCAGCACGGTGAACTTTTCATCTTTCTTTTCCGGCGCCGGGCTGGCGAATTCCGCCCGCACCGGATTTCCGGCCATGATCGCCTTTCCCTTTGGGAAATGAACCTCCGAACCCGGCCAGCTGGTGAACACCATCCGGGCGCCTTTTCCCAGCCAGCGGTTGGTGAATCCCGGCGCCGCGTTCTGCTCCGCCAGGGCCAGTGGGCGACGCATCAATATGGCCGCCAGGCCCATGGGGCCGCTGGCGTATCCCCCCACACCCAGCACCGCGTCCGGCCGCTCGCGGGAAATGATCCCCGCGGACTGGGCCAGGGCCACAGCCAGGTTGAAGATAGAACCGATCCGATACAGCATCCCTTTTCCCTTCAGGGCGGTCACTTTCAGGGGGATGTACTCTATCCCTTCTTCCGGAACGATGGTGGACTCCAGCCCCCTCCGGGCGCCCACCCACAGTACGCTGTGCTCCTTCCCCCGCCGAGTGAACTCGCGCGCCACGGCCACTCCCGGATAGATATGCCCTCCCGTGCCGCCGCCGGTGATTATCAGTTTCATATCGTTCATATCCATATTCATGTGGTGTGCTCGGAAACATTGGCCAACAGCCCGATGGCCGCCAGCCACATTACCAGAGAGGTGCCCCCCAGACTGATGAAGGGAAGGGGGATCCCCTTGGTGGGGAGCATGCCCAGCGTCACAGCTATGTTGATAAACGCCTGGGTGGCCACCGCAAAGGTTATCCCCAAGGCCAGCAACCCGCCAAACCGCTCTGGCGCTTTCAGTCCCGTCTTGAATCCTCGCCATACCAGCACACCGAAGAGGATCAGCACACTGATGGCGCCCACGAAACCCAGCTCCTCGCCGATGATGGAGAAAATGAAATCGGTGTGCGGCTCCGGCAGAAAGAAGAGCTTCTGCTGGCTCTCCCCCAGTCCAGCGCCCCAGGTCCCGCCATTGGCCAGGGCGATGAACGACTGAATGATCTGGTATCCGGCGTCGGTGGAATCCTCCCAGGGGTCGAGGAAAGTGAGGAGTCTACGACGCCTGTAGTCCACCGTGAGCATGGAAATGGCCATCACAGGCGCCATCACCAGCCCCGCGGCGGCCAGATGGAAAAGACGGGCCCCCGCCGCCAGAAACATAAGCATGATTATCAGCGCCAGAGTCATGGCGGTGCCCAAATCCGGCTGCAGCTGGATCAGCGCGAAGAACAACCCCAGCGAGGCCAGAAGAGGCGCGAAAGTTCCTAAGAAGTCCTCAAGCTTCCCTTCCTCCCCCTTGCGGGCCAGGATGGCGGCGAAGAATATCACCAGGGCCAGCTTGGCCAGCTCCGCAGGCTGGAAGGTCAAGGTTCCCACGGCGATCCAGCGGGTGGCCCCGTTCACTGTTCTCCCCACGCCGGGGATCAGCACCGCCGCCAGCAGCGCCGCAGTGGTGAAGTAAAGCGGATATGCCCATCGGGCCAGGGAGCGATAGTCTATGGTCATCATAAACAGCATCACCATGACCCCCAGGGCGGCCCATGTTCCCTGCCGTTTGAGGTAGTAGTAGGAGTCACCATGTTTTTGCGCCGCCAGGACAGCCGAGCTGGAGTAGATCATAACTATGCCCATGGCGGTCAGCGCCAGGGCGCAGAAGATGATCCAATAGTCCGGCCTTCGTTTTACTGGCATCCTTACCTTCTTTCCAGCGCGGCCACGGCCCGGCCAAACACCTGGCCCCGGTCCTCGAAGTTTTTATACATATCAAAGCTGGCGCAGGCCGGGGAGAGCAATACCGAATCCCCCGGCGAGAGCCAGGACGCCGCCAGAGCCACCGCCTCCTCCATGGTTTTGACTATCCCCTTTGGAGAATAATCCCCCAGCGCCTTTTCAATCTGTGGCGCCGTCTCCCCGATCAGCGCCACCCCTTTGGCCCGTTTTTTTATCTCTTCGGCCAGGGGCGCAAAGTCTGCCCCCTTGGAAGAGCCTCCTGCGATCAGCGCCACGTCGCCATCGAACCCGGCCAGGGATTTGAGCGTAGCGTCCACATTGGTCCCTTTCGAGTCGTTATAGAATTTGACACCGTTGATTTCCCCCACCAGTTCCATCCTGTGCGGCAGACCCCGGAAAGCGCAGGTGGCGTCGATAATGGCCCTGGGGTCGGCCCCGGCGGCCAGCGCGCAAAGCGCCGCGGCCATGGCGTTCTCCAGGTTGTGGGGGCCTTTTATCAGTAATTCATCGCGGTTGAACAGCTTTCCGGATTCATGACCGGGAATGTCAAAATAGACCGATCCTTCCTCTGCCCACACGATCCCCTGGCCATCCCGGGGCTGGGCGTTGAACCGGAAAATCCTCACGGTACTTTGTGGCTGCAATGATGTGGATCCCGGATCGGCGGCGTTGAGGATGACAGTATCACCCTCCCCCTGGTACTCGAACACACGGGATTTCAGCCGCGCGTACAATTCCATGTTCCCATGCCGATCCAGGTGATCGGCGGTGATATTCGTGATGACGCTGATTTTCGGGCGGAATGTCTTTATCCCTTCCAGCTGGAAAGAGGAAACCTCCGCCACCACCCAGTCGTAGTTCCCTGTGGCCGCATCGCAAAGGGGCTCGCCCAGGTTGCCACCGACGAACACACGTTTGCCCATCCCCTGCAGTATCCTGCCGATGAGGGTGGTGGTGGTGGACTTACCGTTGGAGCCGGTGATCGCGATGATCGGCGCTGATATGTGTCGGCAGGCCAGCTCTATCTCGGAGATCATTTCCACTCCCGCTTTCCTGACGGAAGAGGGGAAGGGAGAATCCCACGGCACACCGGGGCTTATCACAGCCAGGCCGTATTGCCCCAGGGACACGCCGTCATGCCCGCCCAGGAACAGCCCCGTTCCCTCCGGCAAGGTCTTTATCCGCTCCTCCAGCAGATCCGCTGGCTTGGAGTCGGTGATATCCACACTGGCGCCTTTGCGATGCAACAGCCAGGCCGCCGCCACGCCGGAGCGGGCCAGCCCGATGACTATCGCCTTCATGCCAGAGTATGTATTCATTTCCATCACCTGAGTTTGAGCGTGCTTAAAGCGAACAGAGCGAACACGATGGCCACCACCCAAAACCGGACGATAACCTGGGGCTCCGGCCAGCCGAGTTGCTCGAAGTGGTGGTGCAGAGGCGCCATCTTGAAGACCCGTTTGCCGGTGCTTTTATAGGAGACCACCTGGATGATCACGGACAGGGTCTCCACCACGAAGATCCCCCCCACCATCACCAGCACCAGCTCCTGCTTGGTCATCACCGCCACCGCGCCCAGCGCCCCGCCCAAAGCCAGGGAGCCCACATTGCCCATGAACACCATGGCGGGATAGAAGTTATACCAGACGAAACCCAGGGACGCCCCCACCACCGCCGCGCAGAATATGGTCAGCTCGGATAACTGGCCGATATGGGGGATGTTCAGGTAGCGGGCGAACCCGGCGTGCCCCTCGGTGTAGCAGAAGATCATGTACACCATGAAGGCGATGAATATGGGGCCGATGGCCAGCCCGTCCAGCCCGTCGGTGAGGTTCACCGCATTGGCCGAGCCGACGATGACCAGGGCCGCAAAGGGGATATAGAACAGCCCCAGGTCCGGATGCAGGTTCTTGAAAAATGGAATATGCACACTGGTCACTTCCGGGGAGCCTCCCTGGGCCAGATACACAGCCCCCGCCACCAGCAGCGCAGCGCTGGACTGCAGGCCCAGCTTCGTCCACCCGGCCATACCGGAGCCCCGGCCGGTGAGCTTCATATAATCATCGTAAAAGCCGATGAGCGCGAAGAAGACCACAGTCATGGCGGCGATGAGGACATAGCTGTTAAAAAAGTCCGCCCACAGGAAGGTGGGAACCATCAACGAAATGATGATAAGCACCCCGCCCATGGTGGGAGTCCCCTTCTTCGCCAGATGGGTCTTTGGCCCATCGCTTCTTATCTTTTCACCTATCTTTTTCGCCTTGAGCCACCTTATGACCATGGGCCCCATGAAAAGGGCGATGGTCAACGCCGTCAGCAGGGCATAGATCGACCGGAACGTGATATACCTGAACACGTTGAAAAAGGACATGGTGTCGCTGAGCGGATATAACAGATGGTATAACATTTACTTTTCTCCTCCCGCCATCTGGCGAACCAGCTCCGCGACCTTGTCCATCCGCATCCCCCGGGATCCTTTCACCAGCGCCACGTCCCCCGGCTTCAACGCGCCAGCAACGGCGCGGGCCAGCGCTTCGTGGGATTTTTTCTCCATTCCCCCAATGCCCAGTCGCCCCGCTTCGGCGGCGGTGATGGAAGCCATGGGGCCGTATGCGAATATCCGCTCCACCCCCGCGGCCCTGGCCCATTTGGCCACAGAGGCATGGGCCTTTTGCGCCGAGGCGCCCATCTCCAGCATGTCCCCCAGCGCCAGAAACCTGCGCCCGCCGTCAAACTCGCCCATGGTGGCCAGCGCCGATTCCACCGAGGCAGGATTGGCGTTGTATGTGTCGTCGATCAGCCAGGCGCCGTTGGACAGCTTTTCCACCGCCATGCGCAGCCTGGCCGGACGCACAGAGCCAATGGCCCTGGCTATGGTTTCCGGCTCCACCCCTGCGGCCAACCCGGCGGCGAATGCGGCGGCGGCGTTGATGGCGGCGCTTTGGCCGACGAACCGCAGTTTTATTGGATACAAGTTCTTCTTCCAGCTGATTTTGATATTCCTTCCTGTCCTGTTTTTGGCCAGGGTATTCTCCACCACCGCCACATCCCCCACCTCCATTCCGAAGGTGATGGATCGGGCGGCGCCCCGGGCCTTTATGATCGGCGCGCTGTTGGGGTCGGAGGCGTTAAGGATGGCTGCCCCTCCCCTGGGCATGAAATCCAGGATTCTGGCCTTGGTTTTGCGCACATTGGCCACGGTTTTCAGGCCTTCCAGATGGGCAGGGCCGATATTGGTGATCACTGCGATATCAGGCCGGGCAACCTCCGCCAGCAGATCCATCTCTCCCAAATAGTTGATCCCCATCTCCACCACCGCCGCCTGGTGCTTTTCATTCAGGCCCAGGAGTGTCGTTGGCAGGCCGATCTGGTTGTTCAGGTTCCCCAAGGTTTTGAGGGTTTTATATTTTTTCGCCATGACCGCGGCGATC
>JAOUPQ010000149.1 GCA_029879765.1 Nitrospinota bacterium
CAAGCCATAATTCCAACCTCGGGAACCGGCGAAACAAAGAGGATCAGGGCGCCAGAAAACCCGCCACTTTCCGCAGCCCATCCTCGTCCAGCCTCCCGGCGGCCGCGTCCAGCCGAAGCAGGCTCAGCAGGTAGTTATACTTGGCCCGAGCCAGCGCATGCCTGGCGTCAAAGCCTTGTCTTTCCGCATCCAGCACATCCACCGCGTTGCGCAGCCCCACTTCAAACCCCTGTCGGGTGGAGGCCAGCGCGCTTTGGCTGGAAACCATCGCCTGCTTGAGGGCGTTCACCTCCGCCTGGGCGCTCACCACCTGCATGAAGGCGCTACGCACCAGCTGCCTGGTCTGGCGTCGCGCCTCTTCCAGTTCAAACCTGGCCTTCTCCTCATTTGCCCTGGCCTCGCGGACCCTCGAACTTATCGCCCCGCCGGTGTATAAAGGAACCGAAATCCGCAGGTTCACAGACTGGGTGGTGCTCTCCATGCCGATGCCGAAACTGCTCCCCCCCTGGTTGGAGTAATTGTAGTTGCCCACCAGATCCGCCGTGGGGAACCTGTCTCCCCGGGCCTTGGCGGTCTCTTCCGTGGCCACTTCCAGCGCCTTTTGCATCAGCGCCAGGTACGGGCTGTTCTTTTGCGCCTCCTCGGCCCATTGGTCAATATCGTTGGGCATGGGGGGCGCCGGGGAGAACTGGCCGCTCAGCGGCGCCAGCGTGAAGGATTCTTCCCCTATGATCTTGGTCAACTCCTCGCGGGCGATCTGCAGTCCCTGTCGCGCCATGATCTCCTGCGAGACTGTCAGGTCATACCTGGCCTGGGCCTCATGGGTGTCTGTTATGGAGGCGGCGCCCACCTCGAACGATTTTCTGGCGCGAGCCAGATGCTTTGAAATGGCTTCTTTCTGCGCGTTGATAAGATCGATGGCGGTTTGCGCCAGCAAGACATTGAAATAGGCTCTGGCGCTTCTTTCGATCAGCTCCTGCCCGGCCATGTGGAAGGCCGTCTGGGCCATTTCGGTGGCGGCCTGGCCCTGGCGCCGCATGGCCATATTCTTCATGTTGAACAAGGGCTGGGCCACAGTCAGCGAATAGCCTCCCCCCGCATAATCCCTTCGTCCGCTCCGCAGAATATCGGTTCCCTTATACTGATTGTCCTGATCCGTATAGCTTAGGCCACCTTCCAGGATCACCCGGGGAAGCATGGCGGCGGCGCCCTGTTCCCCTTTTTCCACTCCCGCGTCCCGACTGGCCCTTTTGGCCGCATGGGCCGCGTCGCGCTCCATGGCCATGGAGTAGACATCCATCAGGCCCAGCTTGCGCTCCTGCGATTGGGCGTTCCCCGCAATCAGGGACATGGCCGATATAAAAACGAACACCAGGTATCTTCTCATCATCTTATCCATTTATTTTATATCCTTGACGGCTTTGCGCGAGCCCAGGCGCAAAACACCGTTCTCCACCAGTGAATAAACCGATGGCACCACCACCAAAGTTAGCAACGTGGAGGTTATCATCCCTCCGATAACCACCACCGACAACGGCCCGTTCACCTCCGCTCCGGCCCCCAGGCCGAAAGCGGCCGGCAGAAGCACCAGGATCACCGTAAGCGAAGTCATGAGCACCGGGCGCAACCTGATTGGGCACGCATCCATCAGCGCTTTATCGATCTCCATACCTTCCTGGCGAAACTGGTTTGTCAGGTCAATGAGCAGGATGGAGTTCTTTGCCACCAGCCCCACCAGCAGCACCACACCTATCATCGAAAAGATGTTCAGCTCCAGCCCGGTTATATACAGTGCCCCTATCCCCCCTATCATGGCCAAGGGTTGGGCGGTCATGATTATCAAGGGCTGGAGGAAGGAGTTGAACTGGCTGGCCAGCACCATATATACCAGCACCGTGGCCAGGATGAAAGTGAATATCATGTATTTGGCGGTTTTCTGGAACTCTTCGGCCTGCCCCATCATCGCCAGGGAAACCCCCATGGGCATCACCTTGGCCGCCGACTCCTTCACCATGTCTATGGCGTCCGCCAGGGGCACGGAGGGGGAGCCGAAGAAAAACGCCGCGTATTGCAGATCGTATTTGGAAATCACCGCCGGGCCCAGCTTCTGGTTGAATCTGGCTATGGTATCCATCCGCACCAGTCGGCCATCCATGGAACGCAGATATATCCTCTTCAGATCCTCATCGCTTTGCAGTTGCCCCTCGGCTGCCTTCAGCCGGATGTCATACCGGTCTCCATCGCCTGGCTCGTCGTTGAACTTGGCCACATCATATCCCCCCGCCAGCACGTTCACCGCCAGGGCCACATCCCTGGCGTTGAAGCCGAGGCTGGCGGCCCTGGTCCGGTCCACCTTAAGCTCCATCTGGGGCAGATCCAGTTGCAGATCCAGATCCATCCTGCCCAGGCCGGACTTTACGGCAAGCTCCTCCATCAGCTTGTCGCTGGTCCTGGCCACCAGGTTGATATTCTGCCCCTTGAGGGCGAACTGCAAAGGGTCGCCGCGCATGCCGCCCACGATGGGCATCTTCACCGCGAAGGCCTGCACACCAGGCAGTTGGGTCAGCTCCTTGTTCAGGGCGGCCATAACCTGGCTCTGGGTTCTGTCCCGATCCCACCGGGGAGTCAGGTTGACGAATGCCATCCCCTGGTTCACCTGGCCCTGTCCCTGGCCGAGGCCGATACCGCAGAAGAACTTGTCCACCTCTTTGTGGGAGCGCAGGATCGCCTCTATCTTTTTCAGTTTGCCATCGGTGTATTCCACGTTGGAGCCAAGAGGGGTCTTGAATATGATATTGAATCTCCCCTCGTCCTCATCCGGCACGAACCCTTTGCCGATTCGGGAGAAGAAGAATCCACTGGGAAGCACCACCAGAATGGTCAGCGCCACCACCAGCCAGCGGTGGTGTAGAGCCATCCCCAGCAAGCGGCGGTATAGCCCTTCCATGGCCAGGAAAACCGATTCCAGCGCATAGTATATCCGGTTGTGTTTTTCGGCCACCTGCAGGTATCGGGAGCAGAGCATGGGAGTCAGCGTCAGGGAAACGAACAGCGACACCATGACACCGAAAGTGACCACCACGGCGAAGGCCTTGAAGAACTGCCCAATGATCCCCCCCAAAAACGCCACCGGGGCGAAAATGGAAACCAGCGTCAGGGTGGAGGCCATTACGGCGAATACCACCTGGGCCGAGCCGTTGACGGCGGCGGAATGGGGATCCGGGTCGATCTTCTCCCTGTGGCGGTATATGTTTTCCAGCACCACGATTGCGTCGTCCACCACCACCCCGATGAGCAGGAGCAGTGCCAGCAGCGTCAGAACGTTGAAGGTGTATCCCATGAAAAACATCACCGCCACGGCCCCGAGCAAAGAGACCGGAATGGCGAAGGCGATGATGACCGTGGAGCGGAAACTTTTCAGAAACAACCACACCACCAGGGAGGCTAGCAGCGTGCCCAGGATCAGGTGCTCGTTTAAAGCCTTGATCATCTCCCGGATATAGCTGGTGGTATCTGTGGCCACGGTGATGGTCATCCCCGGGGGCAAGGCGGGGCGGATTTCATTGTCCACGCGGTTCATCACCTCGTCCCCCACCGCCACGGCGTTGGCGTTGGCCACCTTCACGATGCCCAGGCCCACCGACGGGGTCTGGTTGAACCTGGCCACCTGTCGGTTGTCCGCCAGGCCGTCGATGATGACCGCGATGTCCCCCAGTTTCACCGGCGCCTGATCGCTGTATGTCAATATCATCTCCGCCAGGTCCGCCGGATCGTGATACTCCATATCCAGCTTTATCATTTTCTCCGTCCAGGCGCTGACCAGAAACCCGCCGGGAAACTGAAAATGCTCGACGCCAAAGGCCCGGATTATATCCTGGGCGGTGACCCGGAACGAGGCCATACGGTCCAGGTCCAGCTCCACGCGGATCACCCGGCTTCTTCCACCGCCGATCAGCACCTCACCCACGCCGTTGATGGTCTCCAGACGTTTTTTGACCACTTGCCTGGCGTATTGATTCAGTTGTTGCTGGGTTCGGTCTCCACGAAGCGCAAGCCAGATGATAGGCTGGGCGCCCATCTCCATCTTTCCCACCATGGGTGGATCCGCGTCTTCAGGCAGCTTTCGGATCGCCTGGCTAACTTTCGACTGCACTTCGTTGAAGGCTACGTTTATATCCTTGTCCAGGGAAAATGTGGTGACCACCGAGGAAACCCCGGGGGAGGACACGCTCCTGATATGCTCTATCCCCGGCACGGTGTTGACGGTGGTCTCAATGATGTTGGTTATGCTGGAATCTATAATGTCCGGGTTGGCGCCCATCATGACTGTGGTCACCGTGATGACGGGAAAGTCGACCGATGGAAACCGATCCACGCCTATGCGCTGGAAACTTATAACGCCAAACAGGATCAGGACGGCGTTTAGCATCAGGGCGAGGACATGCCTGCGGATGGAAATTTCCGGCAGATTCATTTATTTTGTCTCCAGCACGGAAACCGACGCGCCATCGGTCAGATAGGCCGCGCCATCCTGGGCCAGGGTCTCCCCTTCCTTCACCCCTGTGACGACCTCCACCAGTCCATCTTTCTTCACTCCTGTGGTGACTATTCTTTGGTGGGCCTTGCCGTTTTCAATGACATAGACCACGGCTCCTGCCGGCCGAAGCACTATGCAGGTCTCCGGCGCCATCACGGAGTTGGGATGTTCCTCGACAATCACTATTCCCTTTACGGTGCCTCCCGGTTTCCACCCACCGGGGTTGGGCACATCCAGGATCATGTTCACCGCTCTGGCGCCTGGGCTGATCATGGGGCGAATCTCCGCCACAGCGCCTTGCACCTGGACTTGCGGAGCGGAGGGAGAAGAAAGGGCCACCTTCTGGCCGATGGCCAGAGAAGCGGCTACGGTCTCTGGAAAAGGAAGAACCACCCGCAGAAAATCGGCGGCGGCAATGTGGAAAACCGGCTTTCCTATCCCGACGAAATCCCCTTCGTCCACCATGCGCTGCTCTATGCGTCCTTCCGTGGGCGCGGTGATGGTGGTTTTGGCCAGATCACTTTGCACCCTGGAAAGGATGGCGGCGGCGGAAGCAAGTTGCTGTTTCAAGGCCTTTAGCTGGGCCAGTTGCTCATCCACCATGGCGCGATTGACGAAACTTTCCTCGGCCAGTTTGGTATATCGATCCACAGTTTTTTCCTGGTTCTCCGCCAGGATGGTGAGCCTGTTCACATCCGCCTCGGCTGCTTTTTGTCCGATAGCCAGGTTTTCGTCATCCAACTGGGCCAGGGGCTGGCCCTGGATGACTTTTTGGCCCACATCCACAAATATCTTCTTCACACGCCCGGCGGCTTCCGCGGAAATGAAAGGCGCCGCCTTGCTCTCTATCAGTCCTATCGCTTCCTGGGTGACATAAACCGTCTGGCTGGTGGCTTTCACGGCGGTGACGGGAGTGGACCTGGATTTCTCAGAGGCGCCTTTCTGCTCCTTTGCCTTCTCCGAGCATCCGGTGGTGATGGCCGCTGCCAGAATCAGGACCACAATAATAAGGCCGAATTTGGCTTGCGGCCTCGATTTATTCATCATTTCCCGTTCCATACATCAATAATCCCATCCAGCGATATCATTTATCTTTTTGATTTTAACCGAATCTATCCATCTTGCGTTCCTCATGCTGCTGCGGCAGGTCGGCCTGGCGGGCAGAAAACGGATTTACACAATACAGGGGTAGATTATCTGGTCATCCCAGAATTCATTATAGATTCATTCCGTACATTTTCCTGAATATTCCAAAGGTATCCTTCTTTGCCTATTATATGACAAAAGCCTGGGGAACCATTTGACGACTCAAGAAACGCACTTTTGCCGATTTTCCCGGCTTTACCATATACTCATTTCACTGGCGCCGGGTTGATGCTTTCTCTGAATTATTTGATGTCACGGCTGGATTATGAACAAAAAACAACGGTGTCCTGAAATAAGTTTTATCCATCATGTAGAATAATTCTTTTTTATTTCCATATACCAGCATGAGCGAGAAAAGCCGTCCGATGGCGCCCATCTTCTTGAAAATGCACTCTATTTGGGTGGCGAAACCTTTATTTATGAAACTATATGTGACTACTGCCGTCACATAGACAGCGTAAAATCAGAAGATAGCAACACCCTCATTATGACTTTTGTCATACCAAGAGAATGGGAAGACGGATAAAGTCTACTGCGTTTGCAGACATAATTCTAGTTTACGGCGATAGACATACTCGGAAGGAGTATAGTTTATTTCCAAAGTTCGTTTGCGGCCGTTTCTGTCGCATTTATTGGGGGCTTTAAGCATTGCGTTTTGGGTTTTCGTATATTTCGACTGCTCATGCGCATATGGTTTTTTTTATTCAAAATCTTTACTCTATTAGGGGGGGAACGATGAGAAAATTCTTTATCTATTCTTTGTTTGCGGTCGTGTTTCTTGGGCTTACCGGCGCAAGTCAGGCTGATGAGTTCTGGAAAAAATGGCCGGCTGGAAAAGCCAAGGGCCCAATGCCTCCTTGTGGCGTTAACGTCATCGCCTTGGGCGGGGACGACATCCTGCAGGCCACTGTGGACATCTATTGCGGCGTAAAACCCGGCAACTACAAGTCCTTCATCCACCCGAAAGCTTTCGCTACCTACAAGGTGCGGGGCAGCAAGTATCCTGACGGGATAGTCGGTGTTCTTGTTTTCAAACAGATCGACGCCGTGTTCACCACGGAGATCAAGGGCGGGAAACCGATTTATGACGTCCTGCAAATCTCCACCGGCAAATCGATCGCGTCCAGCGATGCTGGCCATCCTTTGAATCCGGCTACATGCGAAAAATGTCACGCCAGCTTTGAAGGTGTCTGCAAAGGATTTGTTTGCGGCAACCGCTTCTGATCCTGCGGATAAATCGTATCTAATTAAAAAAGCCGACGTCCTCCGGGACGTCGGCTTTTTTTTCTTCTTTTCCCATTCACTCCCTGGCCGCTATTATCATTCTGGCGGATGGGATGGTGACCAGGTAATATACCGCCCCCACCAGGAACGTGGCGCTGATCCCAAACGCTATGCTTATCCAGATGGCGATGCAGGAGCCAAGAACCCCGCAAGCGCCGTTGACTCCCCAAAGCCATGGAGTGGGCCTGCGATCTATCTTTGAAACCAGGGCCATGCCAGTGGGGAAACCAAATCCCATCAGCAGCCCGGCAATGCCTATCATAATAATAGATACTGATATCTTGGCCACCATTGACGCGGCGTCGAACAAGACCATTACGTCTCCGCCGAAGAAGGCGAAAATAACCAGGTATGCCGCGGTCAGCGTCGCCCAAACCGTCACCTTCCCCGCCGAGTCAAGTTTGAACCTGTCCGACAACAGACTTCCGATCCCCGTGGAAAGAATAAGGCTGAACAGCGATACAGTGAGGGAATATATGGGATGACCCAAAAACACGCTGAACCTCTGCAGCATCCCCATTTCCACGGTGATAAAGCCGAACCCGATACATGCGAAAAATATGGTCGCCCCATTCACAAGCTTCCTGCCGGAATCCTTTGCCGCCG
>JAOUPQ010000150.1 GCA_029879765.1 Nitrospinota bacterium
TTTTGATAAAATCGTGGGCCCCCGCCGCCAGCCCGGCCTCACCGTCGGACATGTTCTCCTTGACCGTGACCATGATCACAGGGATGGAGCGCCACATGGAAGTGCTTTTGAGTTTTGTCAAAAGCTCGATCCCGGACATTTTCGGCAGCATCCAGTCCAGGATGATGATATCAGCAGGAGACTCGGACAGGGCGCTGAGCGCATCTTCGGCGGATTCGGCCGGGATCACCTCGAAACCCTGGGTTTCAAGGGATTTGCGCAGATAGGCGACCATCGCCGGATCGTCGTCGACAACCAGGGCGACCAGTGGGTTCTCCTCAGTTTTATCCATGCAGCGAACTTTTTATAATTAGGAAATTAAATATTAGCATACATCCCCAGCGTCAGCCCTGTATTTAAAAACGCAACATTATAGACCATGCCCCCCGAAACCTATCGATGTCTCCAAATATCCTGGAATGTTATATCACGCCATTATTTTGGGTTTTTCTTTGCCCTTCCTTTAGTATATGATACGTTCCAAAAGAAAGTGAATATATGAAGTTATACCTTGCAAGGCATGGTGAAGCTGTTCCGAAACATGTCGATCCGGATGCATCTCTCAGTGATGTGGGGCGCAAAGGCGTGGAACTCACCGCCACATTCCTGGCCAATAGCCTGGCGAGTTTCGACAAGATCTATCACAGTGGAAAGACCAGAGCCCGGCAAACAGCCCAGATCTATTCCGAAGCCTTCGGAGGCAAGACACCGATTGAAAAGATGGATGGGCTCAACCCCATGGACCCTCCGGAATATATCCTGCCGACCGTCAATCAATGGCAAAGCAATACCCTGATCGTGGGGCATCTTCCTTTTATGGGGATATTGACAGACCTGATCCTCGCAGGATCCAACTCCTCCGGGATAGCGGAATTCGAAACCGGCACGGTGGTTTGTCTCCAGAGAAGAGGCTCGGGGATGTGGTCCATGAAATGGATGATAACCCCCACTTTGCTTGAGCTGGGGTGCGGCTCCGGCTTGTCATAAGGCAGGCTCCCCTTCCGGTCGGTCCAGAACCGCAGCCAGACTATCTTCTGGCGATATTTTTTCCAAACAGGTACAGTGGAGCCTGCTGTGGATCAATAGTCAGCGTGCGCTTCGCAGATATCCGTTTATACTGTTTTAATATGGCATCTCAAATGCTATACTTGAAAGTTTAAGCCTTTGTGACCAACCAAGGTCCGGAGCCAAGGGAGAACAAGAATTGTCCGGTATTCGAGTATACGAGCTTAGCAGGGAGCTAAATGTGCAGAACAAGGTCTTGATAGACCTTCTTTCCGGCATGGGATACCCTGTCAAAAGCCATTCGAGCTCTATAGAGTTCCATCTGGCCGACAGGCTGCGCCGACAGGTGAAAATGCAGGGGCTGGGGAAAAAGCCGAAGAAAAAGGCGGCTCAGGCGGAGACTGCAGAGCCTGTGGAGGCGGAAGCGGAGCCTGCTGTGGCCGAAGTGGCCCCCCCGGCGACCCCCAAGGCTCCAGAGCCGATGGAGGAGCCTCCAAGCCCTGTCGCCCAAAAGAGCGAGCCGGAGGAAGTTGAGACCCACAAAGAGCCGATCGTGAAGCGCCCTGTTCAGGCATCGCCCCCTGTGGCGGCTGCTCCTGCCGCCGAGCCTGCGGTAAAGCGCCCTGCGCAAGCCCCGGCGCCCGCGGTGAAAGAGCAGGTCATCAAGCGACTGCCGGTGACTCCTCCTTCGCCCACCAAAGGCTTTATGAAAATCCCCCCGCCCCGGCCCCAGCCCCAGCGCCCCGCCAGTCCCCGTCCGGGCCAGCAGCGGCGTCCGACGACAGGCAGGGACGCGGGCAAGGACGCAGGGAGGGAAACCAGGCCCTCCATGGAGCCGCAAAGGGAAAGGTTCGGCTCCCACTCCCCAGGGAAGGTGCAGGTGGGGGATACATTCACTCCCGAAAGGCCAGCTGGGCAAAGACCGTCCAGAGGAGGCGCTCCCGGCGCAGAGCCTTCCCGCAGAGCTCCTGGCGGGAAAAAGGGTGATAAAAAAGGAAGAGATGTCCCGAAATGGAAAAAAGACTCCGACTCCAAAAGCTGGGATGATGACAATAAAAAGGGAAAAGGGAAGATAAAGGGGAAAAAGGAGAGGGGCCCCAGGCTGAGCCGGGAGGAAGAAGAGGCCAGGAGAAAGGCGGAAGCCGAGGAACGGGAGCTGCAGCAGCTCATTGAGGCGGAGGAGCGGGAAAAAGCCGCCGCCGAGGCGAAGAAAATCGTTATCGACGAAGCCACTACCGTCAAGGAATTCGCCGAAAAGACCCGACAGAGCGTCAACTCGGTGATCAGCAAACTGATCGGCAAGGGGATCATGGCCACGCTGAACCAGACCATAGACGTGGACATGGCCCGGGAAATGGCCCTGGAAATCGGCATGGAACTGGTCACCAGGGAAGAGGAAGAGGAAAAAGGGGATGTGGAGGAGGTCGAGGATCACGAAAAGATGATCCATCGCTCTCCCGTGGTCACCATCATGGGCCATGTGGATCATGGCAAGACCAGCCTTTTGGACACGATCAGGAAAACCCGCGTTACAGAAGAAGAAGAAGGAGGCATCACCCAAAGAGTGGGCGCCTATGTAGTCGCGGTTCCGGGCAAGGGGAATGTGGTGTTTTTAGACACCCCCGGCCATGAGGCTTTCACGGCGTTGCGCGCCAGGGGCGCCTCGGTCACCGACCTGGTGGTGCTGGTTGTGGCGGCGGACGATGGGGTCATGCCCCAGACTCTGGAAGCCATCCACCACGCCGAAGCGGCCAAAGTGCCGGTGGTGGTGGCGATAAACAAGATAGATAAACCGGGCGCGGATCCGGACCGGATACGACAGGAGCTCACCGCCCACGGCCTGGTGGCCGAGGAATGGGGCGGCCAGACCATCTTCTGCCAGGTTTCGGCCAAGCAGAAGGTGGGAATAGAAAACCTGCTGGAGATGATTTTGCTCCAGGCGGAGGTGCTGGAGCTCAGAGCCAATCCGGACAGGCCTGGAGTGGGAACCATAATAGAATCGCGTCTTGACAAGGGGCGAGGCCCGGTGGCCACGGTGCTGGTGCAGCGCGGAACCTTGAAGGTGGGTGACGCCTTCGTGGCCGGGATCCACAGCGGCAAGGTGCGGGCGTTGATGGACGACCTGGGGAAAAGATGCGACCTGGCGCTCCCATCCACTCCGGTGGAGGTCCTCGGGTTCACCGGTGTTCCCGCCGCCGGCGAGGTATTGATGGTGGTGGAGTCAGAGCGCAAAGCCCACCAGATAGCCATGAAGCGCAAAGACGCGCAGCGTGTGGAAGGGCTGACCGCCAAGGGGCATGTGAAGCTGGAGAATCTGCACGCCCAGATCACCCGAGGGGAGATGCGCGACCTGAACATCATCATCAAGGCGGACCTGCAAGGCTCCATCGAGGCGATGCAAAAGGCCCTGGGCGACCTGAAAATAGAAAACATCCGCATCAACATCCTCCACTCCGCGGTGGGAGGGATAACGGAGACCGATGTGAGCCTGGCCACGGCCTCCAACGCCATCGTCATCGGCTTCAACGTGCGCCCCACGGAAAAAGCCAAGGCCCAGGCGGAAACCGACGAGGTGGATGTGCGCCTGTACGGGATCATCTACAACGTCATCGACGATATCAAGAAAGCGCTGGAGGGCATGCTGGAGCCGATCTTCAAGGAAGTGGTCACCGGCAGGGCCGAGGCGCGCCAGGTGTTCAACGTCTCCGGCGTGGGGGCCATCGCCGGTTGCTCGGTGCAATCGGGCAAGATTACCAGAAACAGCGACGCCAGGCTCATCCGCGACAGCGTGGTGGTGTACACCGGCAGGGTTACATCGCTGAAAAGATTCAAGGACGACGCCAAGGAGGTGCTCTCCGGCTATGAGTGCGGAATAGGGCTGGAGAAGTTCAACGACATAAAGGCGCATGACATCATAGAGACCTTCGAGAGCCAGGAAGTGGAGCGCAAGGAAAGCAAGGATAAGTGAACCACGAGCCGGGTTCTGGCCGCAGTGGATGACATACCATGTCGAAAGCCGGAAGAAGCGCGTCTGTCCAGTATAGCCACAAAGGGTTTCGGATATCATTTGCCCGAACCCAGGTGATGGGGATTGTAAACGTCACGCCGGATTCCTTTTCCGACGGTGGAAAGTACCATGATCCTGCCCAGGCCCTGGCCCATGCCCGGCGCCTGGCCCAACAGGGAGCCGATATCATCGATATCGGCGGCGAGTCCAGCCGGCCGGGGGCGGCCCCCACATCTGTGGAGGAAGAGCTGGCCCGAGTCATCCCGGTGGTCAGGGCGCTGGCCAAATCCATTTCCCATATTCCCATATCCATAGACACGTATAAACCCGAGGTGGCGGCGGCGGCGCTGGCCGAAGGGGCGGTGATGATCAACGACATCTCCGGATTGCGGAACCCGGCCATGGCCTCCCTGGCGGCGAAAACCAAGGCCCCGGTGGTGGTGATGCATATGAAAGGGACTCCCCAGAACATGCAGCGAAATCCCACATATAAAGATGTGGTGGCGGAGGTGAAGGAGTTCTTTTTGGAGAGGATAAAGACCCTGGGTCGTATGGGGGTGAAAAAGATAATCCTGGATCCGGGCATAGGATTCGGCAAGACCGCCAACCATAACCTGATGCTTTTAAACCGGCTGGAGGAGATCGCGGCCCTGGGATATCCCCTGCTGGTGGGGCTGTCTCGCAAATCGTTCATCGGCAAGGCGCTGGGTGCGGACACGGAAGACCGGGAGACGGGGGGAGTGGCGGCCAACGCCATAGCCATCGCCAAGGGCGCGAGGATAATCCGGGTGCACGACGCGGGGCTGGGGCGGCAAACGGCCATAATGGCGGATTGTATCCGGCTGGGGAAAAAGCCGGTTGATCGGCGCGGGCAAACTGGCCCATAATCAGTTAGGGCGGAGCGTCCGTCGGGAAAGGGAAAAGATCAGATGAAGATTGCGACAACGGTTATAGGCAGCTATCCCTATGCCAGAATGACACCGGAAGAGGCCATCGTTCGGGCGGTGGACGAGCAGGTGGAAGCGGGGGTGGATGTGATATCGGATGGACAGGTGCGCGCCGATATGGTGGGGATATTTGTCCATGCCCTGCCAGGCTTTGATGTGCAGGGGAGAAAGTATAACGTGGTGGGCAGGATAGGATCCGCGGACAAGGCTATCTCCATAGCAGACCTGGTCATCGCCCGGGACAGGGCCGCAGGCCGCGCCAAAGTGAAAGGGACGCTGACCGGCCCCACCACCCTGGCCCACTGCGCCATCCTGCAAGCAGGGGCGCCATACAAACCCCACGATATGCCAAAAGGCTCCCAGTCCATGGTCGTGGATCGGGAACTGGTGATGGACCTGGCCCATGCCATGGCCCAGGAAGCGAAGTTTCTGACCGAGGCCGGATTCGACACCATCCAGGTGGACGAGCCGTTTTTCTCCATGCCGGATCTGGATCTGGATCTGGGCCTGGAGGCGCTGGGGGTGGTGACGAAAGAGATCAAGACATCGGCGCTGCACGTGTGCGGAGACATCACCGGAGCGATGAGACAACTCATAGACGCTCCTGTGGATATCATCGCCTGCGAAGGAGGGCATATGGCCAGGATCGACTGGCTGACCCCGGCCATTCTGGCCGAGAAAAAGAAACAGATATGCTGGGGGGTGATCACCGTCAACACCAACGAAGTGGAGGATGTGGCCGAGGTGAAACAAAGGATCATGACCGGTGTGGAAAAGCTGGGCGCCCAGAATATCCTCGTGTCGCCAGACTGCGGAATGCGCGTGCGAAAGCCGGAAGCGGCCAAACAGAAGCTGGTGAACATGGTGGCCGCCGCGCGGGAAGTGGAGCGGGAACTGGCCTAGTCCGCCATCGATCTGGGGCCGATCTTCGCCTGGGCCGGATCAGCAGACGGAATTCAGGGCCCTTCCGTTGTGGGAGTATTGAGACTCCACTTTCACCGCCTTGCGGGCTGTGCAAAGGATAGGGCTTTTCTCATCCACTTTTTTGGCCATCCGCAGGACTTCCTCATGGCTGGCGGCGCTGTCTATAAGGACGTTCATGGTCAGCCTGTTGAATCCGGTTTCCACGGAAGGGTCGATATCGAGGATCCCGCGCATATCCACATAACCTGTCACTTCCACAGACACGTCATTGATATGTATATTCATGATGTCCGCCTGCACGGCAAAAGCCACCGCCACACAGGAGGCCACCGAACCCAGATACATCTCGCCGGGCGCCATGCCGATTTTCTCCCCCCTCTTTTCCAGGGAGCAGCCCAGCCCCAGGTTCGGGCCCACAGCAGCCTCGAAGCTGGTGGGATCGGAGCTTTGGGCGGATAGGGATGTCCGTCCCCCTTCCAGGAGCCTTGCCTTGACCCTGTATTCGGCGATAGCCTTGCTGTCGTCTTCGATTATCCCCTGTCTTGTCTTTGCCAGAATAGCAGCGTACATCTTTTTCCATCCTCCCGGTTTTGTCTGCGCTTTCCAGTTTGTGGGTATTTTCCATCCAGATCAAGTGGTTTGAGCAAAAATTATAGGGTTCTTCTCCTCCGCCCGGAAAGGGGCGCCAGTCACCTACCTTGTTTCCAGGAAAACATATGTGTCCAATGTCTCCAGGTCATACCAGGGATGCTTGCCTGGCTGGCCATCCTTGCCATAGCTTGCGATCCGCCATGTTTCCCCAGCCTTTTGCCAGACATAGGCCCTGCCCCAGGGATCTTTCGGGACAGTTTCCATAAACTCCGGCGCCAGGTTCTCCAGCGTCGGGGGATACCGGCCATGCCTGTCATGGAATCCTTTAACCGCCCTCTCCAGAAGCGCCAGATCCTTCTGCGCCCTCGCCTGTTTTTCCATACGGCGAATGTTGATCTGTGGTGGTTCGGTCAGCCGCAGATAGGCGAAGGATCCCGTGGCGAGGATCAGCGCAACCATAAGGGAGATGTAGACTGTTTTTTCCATAGTCGAGGAGGGCTCGCCCGGCATGGGTCACCGTCCCCCGGTGTCGGCCAAAAAATGTTTTTGTAAGTCGCGAATCTCCTCTTTGGTGAACAGGTCATCCTCCAGTTCCATATCCTCGGCCAGAGTCTCTGCGTCATAGGCTGTTTCCTCACTCATGAACTTGAGAGTGTCCACCAGCGATTTCGCGTCCCCGGCGATGGAGGACTGGATATAGGCGGCCACCGCTTCGTCCCAATCCCCATATCTCGGGTCCGCCGCCACCCGGATATCATATTCCACCACGGATTCGCCCTCATCTTCCCCGGGGCGGGCATGGACGGCAAGCAACCCATGGCCCACCAGCTTCTTGTTCAGCAAGGGGAAGGATGTCACAATCTGGAAACCAGCCAGGCCCGTGGTCTTTTTCCCTTTCAGAGGGATCAGCGTATACTTGGCGCTGGCGCCTTTCAGCAGCCATTCGGCGGTCTCGTCGTCCTTCTGCAGCCGCAGAGGAGTTTTTGACAATACATGGCGGGCGATTTTGAAAGCCAGATGGGGCCGTTCAATATAAAAGGA
>JAOUPQ010000151.1 GCA_029879765.1 Nitrospinota bacterium
CGATCAAAAGGATGATCCTGAAGTCAAGACTATGGAATTCAACGAGCATCTGGATTTCCAGCCGAGGAAAGTGACTCTGGTGACCTACACGCCGGAGAGTAACGACCTGCTGATCCATTAATGTCCTGGGACCGTCCATCGGGGGATTTGCCCGGTGGACGGTTATTTTTTTTGAATCCTTTTCTTCCCGTCTTCACCAAATCTTGTAAAGGCTCCACTTTTTCCATACGCTCCGGCGTCAAGACGCTCAGGTGTATAGGGGGGGCTGCGATAACAATCCAGTAGCAAGGGCTCGATATGAAACGAATCGTAATCCTGGGAGCCGGAACCGGCGGAACAATCCTGGCCAACACCCTTTCCAGAAAGCTTACCGACTGGCAAATCACCATAGTCGACAACAGCAAGCAGCATGTGTACCAGCCGGGTCTTCTGTTCATCCCGTTCAGGCTGCATGGCTATGAAACAAGGGAGGATGTGACCAAGCCCATCAAAAGGCATCTGCCGGAGAAGGTGGAATTCGTGTCGGCCCAGGTGTTGGGGATTGATCACGCGGCCAATAAGGTGCAGACCTCCGCGGGGATCATCGAATATGACTGGCTGATTATGGCCCTGGGCTGCTCTGTGGACCCTGAGGCGGTGGAGGGCCTGCCGGAGGCCATGGGGAAGACCGCCCAGACGTTTTATACCCTGGAGGGCGCCATGGCGCTCCAGAAGGCTCTGGACGGCTTCAAGGAGGGGCGGGTGATGCTCAGTATCGCCGAGATGCCCATCAAATGCCCGGTGGCGCCCATCGAATTCGTCTTCATGGCCGATTACTATTTCACCCTAAAGGGGATTCGGGAGAGGGTGGAGATTGAACTGGTGACCCCCCTCACCGGCGCCTTCACCAAGCCTGTGGCCACTCATGTCCTGAACGAGATCGCCGCCGGGAAAAACATCAAAATAAGGCCGAACTTCGATATAGCGTCGGTGGATAATGAAAAGAAAACCATCTCCTCCTTTTCCGGCGAGAGCTTTGAGTATGACCTTCTGGTGACTATCCCTCCCAATGTGGGGCCGGAGGTGATCGATGACTCGGGCCTGGGAAACGGGGCGGGGTTTGCCTTGACCCATCCTGGTACCCTTAAAAGCAAGAAGGCGGATAACATTTACGTATTGGGCGACAACACCGACGTGCCCACCTCCAAGGCCGGTTCGGTGACTCATTTCGAAGCTGAGATAGTGGAGGCCAATCTGCTTCGGGAGATATCGGGCCAAAGCCCCATTCCCGATTTCGATGGGCATTCCAATTGCTTTATCGAATCAGGTTTTGGCAAGGCGCTTTTAATCGATTTCAATTATGAAGTAGAGCCGCTGCCGGGGTCCTTTCCCTTGAGCAAAGTGGGGCCCTTCAGCCTTCTGAAAGAGACCCGGCTAAATCATTGGGGGAAGCTTGCGTTCAAGCAGGTGTATTGGAACCTCCTGCTGACTGGCCACTTACCCGGTGACCCTCTGCTCCCGGCGACGATGAGCATGGACGGCAAGGATTTGTCGCAGTGGCATCCCCATCACGGATGATCCTGTAAAAAGGGGGATCCGTCAGACGGTGGAGAACTCCATATTCTCGCGACGGCGGAACACCATGGAGCCGTTGTGCTCCACATGCTCATAGTAATCCAGGAATCCGTTCAGGCTGTTCCGCCGGTCCAGGATCAGAAAGCCCGAATTGGTGAGCATGTATGTGAACTGGTTCAGGACGGAGCGTTTGGTGTTGTCGTTGAAATGCTCCAGCACGTTGCGGCAGAAAATGACGTCAAATCCCCCCAACCGGGTGAAAGGCTCGGACAGGTTGACTTTCCGAAAATCCACCATGTCCTGGATTGCGCTTTTGGCCAGCCACTTGTCGCCAAAGGAACGGAAGAACTTCTCCTTGCGATCCTTGTCTATCCCCAGGTTGACTTCGTCACTGTCGTATTCGCCGGCCACCGCCTTGGCCAGGGCCGTTGAGGAAAGGTCGCTGGCCAGGATGTTGAAGTCATCCCGCTCCACTCCTTCCCCCTCCTGGCTTTCCACAAATTCGTTGATCAGCATGGCGATGCCATAAGGCTCGTGCCCCTTGGAGGCCGAGGCGCTCCATATGTTTATCTTCGCCCCCCGTCGAACATGGTTTTTTCGCTTGCGGCTCTGGATAGTTTCCGCCAGCTTGGGAAGCACCACTTCCTTGAAAGTGTCGAAAGTGGGCATGTCGGCGAAAAAATGGTTTTCCTCCGAGGTGATGGCCAGGATCACACGGTCACAAAGATGGACATCGTTTTTATATACCAGGCGGGAGATGAGGTTTTTGTAGTTATGGATTTCGGCGGTGGCCAGCAAAGGGTTGAGGCGCCGCTCGGCTTGTTCCAGCAATCCGTTTTGGATATAGATACCACTAACGCGATATATGTGGTTACGTATCTCCTCGAATTCTCTTTGAGTCAATTTCATTCTACGGTTGCCTGTATCCAGCGTATCCTGATTATATCGTTACTGCAATGTTCCAGGCATGGCCTGTCCACACTCCAATTTGACCAAGCATCTCACAATTTAGATTATATACGCCTTTTGCGAATTATTCACTATTCCCGGCTCTGGTCCTCCAAAAACCTGAAACACTTCAATACGCCCCTCAGAGGCGTCTACTGTCAACTGCCAAACAGCTTGTTGGATGTCTGCCGCAGATTCTCCGCCATTAACGCGGCAAGGTTCCGGTAAAGTTTTAGGCAAAGGGTGGGATTGTTAAGCCGCAGCACAGTTTCGTTCACGGCGATCACCGTGGTGTCTGTCATGGCCATGGCGGTGGCGGATCTGGGAGCGGAGTCGATGATGGCCATCTCACCGAAACAGTGGCCGGGGGATAGGGCCTTGATTTCCACGCTCTCGTTCATCTTTTTGTTTTTCAGCAGCTGCACTTTCCCTTCGATGATGATGTACATCTCGTTGCCTATCACCCCTTCGGTGAAGATTATCTGTCCACTCTTGAAATCCTTCTTGTTGGCCAGCTTGAATATCTCCACCACTTCCTCGTCATCGAAATCGGAAAAAAATAGATACTGGCTTTTGAGTTGCTTGATCACCGTCTCGTTGCGAGTCACCTCCTCCCGGGTGGCCACCCCATAGCTACCCATCTTGTTTATCACCAGCTCCAGCACATCGGAGTAGTCATTGGCGTAACCGTATCGGTCCTTCTTATCCTTTGCGAAAGCGCGGAACACTGCGTCATCAAGCTCATCGGGGATTGTCTTGTCGTAGAAGCGCATTTTGGGTGGCTCCTTTTTAAGCACAGCCTTCACCACTTCCTTAAGGTCCCCGCCGGTAAAAGGCATCTCGCCGGTGAGAAAATAATAGGACAAGGTCCCCAGGCTGAAGATATCTGTCTTGCCGTCCAGGTCATAGCCCAGCATCTGCTCCGGCGACATGAACTGGGGGGTGCCATACACCTGGTCCACCCGCTCCTTGCCCGCCAGGGCGCCGGTGTGCAGCTTTGCGATTCCAAAATCCATCACCTTCGGCTCTCCGTTTTTCTGGATCATTATGTTGGCCGGTTTCAGGTCCTTGTGGATCACCGATCGGATATGGGCGTAATGGATGGCCCTGGCCACTTTGGAAAGGATCTGGATTTTTTCAATGAGAGAAAAGGCGTTTTTATCGAAAATCAGCTCCTGGAGCGTGAATCCCTCCACATACTCCATGACGAAGTATGGAACCTCCTGGTAGCTCCCCACATCGAAAATTGTGATTATGTTGGGATGGTTGAGCCGGGCGGCGATCCGGGCCTCTTTCTTTAAGGTGTTCAGTTCCTCTTCATTTATGTTCTGTTCGCTCTCTTCGGCCACCTTGATGGTCTTGATGGCCACATGGCGCTCCAGCTCCTCGTCCAGGGCCTTATACACAACACCCATGGCGCCGCTGCCAATCTGGTCGACAATTTTGTAACGTCCCAAATAATTAATCACGGCCATTATTCTCTAATCTTATTCCAGTTAGTTGCGGTTAATTTCCACCATGCGCGCGCGACAGAAAAGCAAGACATAACAGACGTCAACCGGTCTCTCAATGTAATATTACAGTGCATCAGCCGGGAGCTTGTCAACGATCTTGTGGAGAATGAAATCCCACCCTTAACCGGCGCTCATGCCCCCTGGACGCTACATGTCTTCCTTGGTGGTAAGTCCCCTGTAAACTACCAAACCACCCCACAATAGCGCCGAAAACATCATCAGCAATCCAGTGTAATACGCCAGAGACGCCAATAAATGATCATATTTTAACAACCCGGTCCAAGTCAACAGGTTCTTCCAGTCATGAATGTCCGGGTTATCCCTTCCTGTCATCCCTCCCAGCAGCATCATATCCCCAGCCCTGGCGTCATATATATAAGGCGCCAGATCCACCAGGTTCTCCCCTGTCCACCACCACGCCACGGATGCGGCGAATGGATCGCGCCACACCAGCAGAAAACCGCCAAGACACACAAGAGGGATAAGCGTCTGCAAAAGGCTGCCCCCCAGCACCTGGATGAAACGGCCGAATGGGGTGAATATTATATGCCCAGCCTCATGGAAAACCAGGTTGATCAGGTGCATGAATTGCATGGTATTGACAAGCAGGGGGATGTTGCTGGTGAAGGTAAGTTTCACCGTCCCCCAAAGCATAACCGCCAGTAACGCCCCCCTGGCGTAATGAGCCCAGGGGGGAAGATCGATCAACTCCTCCAGCAAGAAACGCCGGGCGAATTCCTTTTTCTCTTCCCAGCCCAGGCTCTCGGCGCCTGCGCCTGCCATGGTTTCAACCTTTGGGATCGGCGCAATTCCAGACGCTCCATCCACTTCCAGCTGGTCAGTCCATGAAGCGGCTCCGTCCCCCTTCGCCCGCCGGGCGATTTTCGGTTTGATCCTGGAAAATATAACGCCGCACTTGACGCATTCGGCTCCCCCGTCCTGCTGGGAGAATCCGCACTTGGGGCATTTCATGGCGAAACTCCTCGAGATGCTCCTTCAAGGCTCATGGGATCACCACCTCGCCGGAGGCGGCCTGCACTTTCATAACGCTGTTTCGCAAAACCAACGCGGCGCCGGAAAGCTTTTGGGCAGGCGCTATTTTCCACCACTCAGGAAGCTCTATCAAGGCGTCCACTTCCTTCTTCTCATCTTCCATCACGCGCAGAACCACCACCTCGATAATATTCCTCTCCAGATCCATGCAGGTGGCCTGGACCAGCCGTCCATGGTGGGTCTCCTCCCGGGCCACCCCCACCAGTCCTGCCTTCTTCCCATCCGGGGTCACAGCCAGCAGCCAGCCCAATCCTTTTATATTCCCTCCTCCCTGGAAGGCGATAAGCTTCACTCCGTCTCCATATACTCTGGCAGGATCTTCCATTCCCTTGAGGGTGACCACCGACCCATGGGCCATGGCCCATCCGGTATAGAAGAGAACATGCGCCATTATGAGGAACAGCGCTATTTTTCCTTTGCCAGCCATAACTCGAAAAAACTCCAAAAAATGGTAATCGCCAGGCATGCGCCAAAAGCAAGCCCTGATGCCAGGATGGCCATATAAAACCATGGATGAACGAACCGGGTGGCGGCCATGGATACAAAATCCAGCGGGATGGACAGGGCGAAGACTGCCATGAACCCGATCCGCGCTCCGGGGCGCCACCGGAAATGGACAATAAACAATGCGCACAATCCGAATACCAGGGTGTAAGGAATCATATGAGTGTGGGCCACGTGGATCAGCTTTTCCCGGCTTATCTCCGGAGTATCGTCCAGCAGCGCGGTCAAGCTTTCTGCAAACCCGGTAGGCTCCGGTTTGGCCGCGTATCTGGCCCGCACCTGTTCCGGCGCCACCCCCACACTGGTGGCCAGTTTCGCCACCCCCACAAGGTATCCCAGGCCCAGCAGCGCAAGAACCAGCGTGGAGGCCACTTTCCGGCTGGATTCCCAATTCCGCATCTTCGTCCACCTCAAGTTGGCCCGTCCATTAAAACGGTCTGTTAAATCTTAGCGCATTGGGCGACACGGGCGCCATACAGAATCCGTTGCGGCGAACCAGGGCACAATGGACCAGCGTCCCTCGTGCCGCTGCATCCACCTTGCGTAAAAGGCCAAACTGCTGGTAGATTAAACACATATGCTAAAAAAGGAGAGATGAAATGGCAGAGGTAAAGCTGAACGCTACCGTGTTAAGCAAGGTGGAAATAGCGCCAGGACTCATAGTCCTGCGGGTTCGACCGGAGGAACAGATAAAGGAGTTCAAACCGGGCCAGTTCACCACCCTGGGCCTGCCAGGCTCGGCGCCACGCTTCGAGATCGCCGACCCGGAGGAGGAGGCCCCGCCGCCCGACAAAATGATCCGTCGGGCGTACTCCATATCTTCCGCCTCGGAGAAGACCGACTACCTGGAGTTCTATATAACCCTCATCCGCTCCGGCAGCCTCACCCCGCGCCTGTTCGCCCTGAAGGAAGGGGATCCTCTGTTCGTGGCGCCCAAGATAACCGGGGTCTTCACCCTGGACGAGGCCCCTCATGAGAGCAACCTTATCATGGTGGCCACCGGCACCGGCCTGGCGCCATACATGAGCATGATCCGCTCCATATTCTCCAAGCAGACCCACCGCAAGTACGCCATCATCCACGGCGCCCGCCACAGCTGGGACCTGGGCTATCGCGCGGAGCTGGAGACCCTGGCCGAGTATTTCCCCACCTTCGCATACCAGCCGATAATCAGCCGCCCGGATAAGGAGCATACCCCCTGGAACGGGCCGAAGGGATATGTGCAGGATCAGTGGAAATCAGGGGCGGTCGGGAAGAAATGGGGCTTCAAGCCGGACGCGTCCAACAGTTGTGTGTTTTTATGCGGCGCCCCTGCCATGGTGGAGGACATGCTGACGATCCTCGCCAGCGAAGGCTTCAAGGAGCACAAGAAAAAGGATCCCGGCAACGTATTCGTGGAAAGGTTCTGGTAATAGGGGGGCTACTCCCCCCACCTCCTGAACAGATTGTGCTCCACTCCGAACTGATCGAGGATCTTTCCCACGGTGTGGTCCACGATATCCTCCACCGTTTTCGGGTGGTGATAGAAAGCGGGCATGGGTGGCAGGATCATCGCCCCGATATCCGCCGCCTGCATTAACAGCCGCAGGTGCCCCTTGTGCAGGGGGGTCTCCCGAGGGACCAGCACCAGCTTGCGCCCCTCTTTCAGGGTCACATCCGCCGCCCGGACCAAGAGGTTGTGGGCGTTGCAATTGGCGATGTCCGCCAGGGTGCGCATGGAGCAGGGCGCCACCACCATTCCGCAAGTCTGGAACGACCCGGAGGAGATGTTCGCCTCCAGGTTGTCAAACCGCTCCGCCACATCCGCCATGGCCGCCACATCATCCGGCTTGTGGCCGGTTTCGATCACCATGTTCCGCGCCGCTGAGGGGGTCATCACAAGCCGGGTCTTCAATCCGCTTTCCCGGTTATCGTGGAACCATTGCAGCAGGCGGGCGCCGTATATCACCCCCGACGCGCC